>CALHST010000413.1 GCA_938038825.1 uncultured Paracoccaceae bacterium
CCGGGACCCTGAAGGCGGGCATCACCAATGCGCCCAAGCAGGCGCAAAAACCGTTGTCCGAACGTTATGTGGCCGCTGTAAAGGCGCTGCAGGCTGGGGATCTGGACACGGCAGAAGCCGAGCTGAACAAGGTCAAGGCCGTCATCGCAAAGCTAGAGCAAGCGGGCGAGGCCCCATCCGATGCGCCACCCGCACCGCCACCGCCCGGCAATCCGGCTGTGATCAAGTTGCAGACGGCTGCGGCATCCCTGGAAAAACGTTTGGATGGTTTGCAGGACGGTGAGTCCAAAACCAAGTTGTTGGGTGTTCTGGACCGTTTGAACAAACAGATCGCCGCGGAAGACATTAAAGAGGCTGCAGCAACGGCCAAGGTTCTGGGCGAAGCCATCACCAAAGTGTCGGGTCAGCAAACCAAAGAGGAAAAAGACAAAAGCGAGCAATCCGAAGAGACTGCACCGACTGAACCGGACATTGTGGATCACACCGCAACAGAAGATGGCCGCGTGTGGAGTGATGCGTTTGCCAATCTGGAAGGCCAGGTTCTGGATCTGCTGAGCAAGGGCTTTGGCGATACCAGCAAGATGCGCGCGGCGTGGTCGGCCTTTACCGGGGCCGGGGGGCAAAAGAAATACGCTGACGCCATGAAGTTTGTGCCCGGAATTACCAAGCTGATCGCCGAGGCCGAAGCAGCAGAAACATCCGAGGCGGAAAAAGACATCCCCACCAATGTGGTTCCGTTTGTGCGTGCGCGACTGGGGTGGGTCAAAGCCCGCCGGCAATTGCGCGGTGAAATGGGCAAGTTGCAAAACGCCATTCTGGCGCAATGCAAAGGCGAAGAGTTCGACGGCATCCTGGATGATACCAAAGCGCTGTTTGAATATCTCGACGGTTTGGATGACCGGCTTGAAAACGCGCTGGAAGCGCTGGTTATTGAACCGGATGGTGCCAAACGCGAGGCTTTGAAAAAGACCGCACGCGGAGTTCTGAATGATTTTCAGGCAGAACTGGAAACGCCATTCTTCAAAGATGTGGACGCCAATAACGGGTTTACGCCTGTCAATGTGCGCGGCACTGCGGTTGCCGCCTTGTCGGACGTCAACTCGGCTTTGGCCGGTTAATTGGGATCAAGGAACTTAACCATTGGATCAGACGCAAAAAGCCTTTTTCAAAAAGCACCTGAAAAGATCAAAATACCTTATTAACTCAAAGAAAATAAACGAAGCGCGCCAACGTGAATACGAAGCGTATCTGCAGCTGAAAAGCAATGTGTTGGGCGCGATTGCAACCCTTCCAGATAGCGTCGCGTCGCAAAAGGCGTCTTTGTTGGGTGAGGTGGGTGCCGCCGATGCATCCGTCAAAGACATGGACACGTTGGGCACTGCCTATGATGATATGCGGGGTATCGAACGGAAACTGACAGCCGTGATCGAGGCGGCCAAGGCAAAGGCCAAAGAGGCCACGCCCGAAGGTCAGATCATGCTGCTTTTGGTGGATGCGCAAAACAAGATTATGCGGGAAGGGTCCGCGACCCGCGATAAATTTGCGGCGGTGGCCAAGAAGTTTGAAGCCCGGTTTGGGGATTCTTCAGCGGGTCAGCTTTTGGAACAAAAAGCGTTCGAGAATGATCTGAACGCGGCGATGAGCTCGGTGCGCCGTATTGTCGGGATAGACGAAACTGACGTCACAGCCGACAAAGCCAAAATTCAAGTGGCGGCGGCCAAAACCAAAATCGAAGACGCGTATAAGACATGGACCACAAAGCGGCTTGCACATGAATCCGCATTGGCGGAGTTGCTGAAAAATCCGGGGCAATTGGTTGAGACGATCAACAACAGCATAGCGCAGGCTGAATTGAACTCGATTCTGTTGGATGCAAGCGAGGTCATCGCGGATCTGGAACGGTGGGATAACACGGATGCTGCAACACTGCGGCGAGAACATGATCGGCTGCATAAACTTTGCAAGGACACCAGTCAGGATTTTGGGGCGCTTCAGAAAGAGGGCGATACGCTTTTGAAGGACGCATCGAAAATCAAGAAGCTGCATGCAAAGCATTACTTCGAAGATGCGGGCGCGTTGAAAGCACGGATGGATGCTGTGTTGAAAACTGCTCAGCAGATAGATGTCAAAAAACTGAAGGCAGAACAAACGTCGCAGTTGCAGCAGTTGATCAACCAGTTTGCGGCGACCCTGTATACCGGGTGTAATTCGGCGATGTTGGTTCCGTTGGAGGGGATTGTATCTGACGCAGAGGTGTTGCTGCACGAGTTGCAGAACGCCGAGGTTATGAACAAGACAGTCGAAAAGAATTTGGACAAGATCGGCAAGTTGATCAGCAGTGGATTGGGCAAAAGCGCCATTCGCCAGTCTGATCGCACGGCGCATACAGAGGCGCTGACCAAGCTGAAGACTGAGTGGGTCTCTATGGTTCCGACACAGGCCAATGATGCGATTTTGCAGCTGACGCTGAAAGTGCGGGAGTCGATCAAAAACGAAGAAGAACAGCAGCAATGGCGCAAAGACCGGCTGGCCGAGATCACCGAGCTTGAAAAAGAACTGGCCAAACTGAACAAAGAGTTTCAGGCCCATCTGAAAGCCAAGGGTGAGAAAAAGGCGAATTATCAGGGGTCGATGGCCGCGGACCTGGCGTTGTGCAAATCCTGGGCGACAACAAAAGAGCATCGCTCTTTTGAGAGCACGGTCGAGACAAAACTGGCCGCGGCCCGCGGGGCGATTGCCACTGCGTTGATGCGTTTGGGCGGCACGGCGCAGCGGGACGTTCTTTTGGGTGAACTGCTGACCGAGCACAAGAATATCGAAGATTCCAAGAGCGATGCAGAAGTCGCGCGGCAAGCGCTGCTGACAAAGATTTCGGATTTCGAAACAACGCTAAAGCAGACGCTTAAGTCTATTCCACGGCTCAAGACCCATCCCGACGATGTGGCGTTGATACAGAACACTGTGAAACAAGCGAAAGATGCTGCGAAAAAGGGTGGGAATACGGAAAATGGCGAACGCCTGTTGAAAGCGGCGCAAGACCGGCTGGACGCGGCAGTCATCAAACCGGCCAAGCTTGATTATGGCGCGTTGGGTGAAATTGGCAAAAACTGGGAAAAGGCATACGGGCAGCTTGTCGGCAAAATTGCCGATTTGAACAAGGCCGTAGCTGATTTGGCAGATGGTTCGGAACAAGAAGAGCGTGCCAAGAAACTGGCGGCGCAACTGAGTGCCGCGTCCGGGCGCATGCATAAAGACGGCTTCAAAGCCATAGCGACAAAGCTGGGGGCCGAAAGCACCACAGATGGTGAGCGCAAAGCAAACCGGGAAAAGGCGCTGGCGTTGGTGCGGTCGTATCGGGATGTTTTGCCGGGCGATAACCTGATGCGGATGTGTGCGGGTGGAAACCCATTTGCTGTAAAGAACTTCGGTGGCGCTGTGCATCAGTGTTTGCGGGAAATTGAACTAGAAGTCCTGCGCGGCGTCTGAGGGGTAATTCGACATGGCATATGATGACAAACAGGAAGCGTGGCTGAAGAAAACAGTTTCGGCGGTCGAAGCCTCGGAAGACGCAGGCGTGATGGCTGTGGAACGCGACAAAGGTCGCGCGCTGATCGCAGATCAGTTGGACAGTCAGAAACTGGTCATACAGCAAACGCTTATGAACATTGAGATCGACGAAAAAGTGGAAGGGTTCCGTGCCATTCTGCGGGAAAAGATTGGGCTGTCCAACAAGATGGTGCTTCTGGATCCGGGGCATGACCCGATGGCCGAAGTGGATACGTGGCATGATCTTCCGCAGGCTAAGAACATCCCGCCGCAGGTGGTGAAAACCATTGTTCACGAGTTCGCCAAACTCATGACGTTGCAAAGCGATCTTCTTAAGAACGACTATTACAAAGAACCCAAGCTGTCAGATCCGCCCACTGCAGATGAGTTGGACGCGCAAAAAGAAGCGCAGCGCAGGTTGGCCGAAGATCTGTGGAAACCGCTGGAGCGCGAAGGCATCATTCCAGAAAACTTCGTGCCGGATAAATATTCCGAAGTGAACCGCACCTTTATGGAAGCAAACGCCTATTACGATGAGCGTTTGCAGGAATACTCTGCCGAGCTTGGCGAAGATGGCGAGTTCATGCGCAAGTTCAAAGACGGCATGGCCGTGGGGCAGGGGCTTGTGAAGCTGGCGACAGCCGGGGCCGATCTGACGGCCGCTGCGGGGGAATTGGCAAAATCCTCTGACGTGGTCAAAGACGCGAAGGAAGCCAAAGAGATCCTTGGATGGGTCGAATTGGGCATGTCGTCCTCTTCGGCAATGGTCGAAGGCGCGCTGCAGGAACGCGACGCCATTTCCGTCATTGACGGGCTGAACATGTATATCAGCAAGATGCTTGCTGAAGTTCTGGACAAAGATCTGGCCCAAGCGATCAACACCGGTGTCGAAGTATGCTTGCGGGGCTGCTCAGCGGGCAAGAAATTCGCGCAAGGGGATTACAAGGGCGGCATGCTGGACGTGGCAACGGCCGTTCTGACCGGGTTTGTTGGCGTTGATAAAACCGAAGATGATGATGGTCTGAAAACGTCTGGCAAAGGCATTCACGACGGTATCCGCGATCTGGCAAATGACAAGAATATCGCTGAATTGCTGAAAAACGGCGATACCAACAAAGCCATGGGCGAGATCTTTAAACAGCTGCCCGGCATTGTGGACAGTGTGAAGGGCACGTTGGAAACCTTCCACGAAAAACTGTCCGAAGACACGCAAGAAGCCCGCGAGGCACAAGCCAAGATCAAAGAGAAGTTCAGCGAAGAGGCATTGGCCGCACAGGCGGAAGAAGCAGCCAAGTTGCAGCGCGAGGATTTCGAGGAATTCATGCGGCGCGAAGATCGCGCCTTTGGTGAAATGCTGGCTTATGGGTTTGCGGATCCCGAAGGGGACGATGAAGAGATCGAGCAGGCGGAACTGAAACGGCTGGAGTCGATTGAGCATCTGATCGCAGTGCAGGTTCGCAACCAAAAGATGTTCGATCTGTCCAAAAAGATCTCGAAGGGTGGGATTGATTTGGTATCGAAACTGGTTCCGGGCATGTCACTGGTCGCAGCGGCGCAGCAATTGGCCTATTCCATTGCCGAAGCGATCAAGCACACACAGCAATTGTTGATCTGGATGGACAATGTGTCCGACGCGGGTAAGGCGGCCACTGTGCAGCTGGACGCGATGATGAACCGCTATGGGTTGCAAAAGAAGCAAGCCTTGCAGGCCAATATAACAGTGGCTGTGGATGCGGTTCGTGTCTGTGGGGAGGCGATGAAACTGGCAGGGCAGGCGGCCCCGGTTGGGTTGGTTGTGTCTGCGGCTGCGGATACGGCGGCTGCGGCCATAGAAGTCGCGGCAAAAGTGGTTGAAATCGCACAGATGGAAAGCGCGTGGCGCGATTACAAAAAGGCGCTGTCCAACCCCAAGGATCGCAAGAATATTCGCAAAACGCTGCGTTCGAACCCAACCTTGTCGAAATACGCGATGGCCTATGGCGCAATCGAAGACAACAACCCCATCGCGCAGGAAGCCATGCGGCGCTGTGGCTTGAATGAAAGAACCCTTGCGCAAAAGGATGCCAAGGTGGGTGATGTGGTTCAGTATCTGGAAACGATTTACCGGGATGATCCTGTGCTGCTGCGGTCTATGCCGCCGCGGGATGCATGGCACCCCAGTGGTGACCCGGAACTGACCTTTCGCAGTTGGATTGCCTATTTCGAAGCTGCAGTCACCAAGGCGGACCCCAAGCTGAAAGTTGTTGATGTCAGCAAGATCAATGTTTTGCTGGGTGAATTGGTGAAACTTGAAGCCGACATGCAAGCCGCCATTGTCGAGGCGCAAAAGGCCAACAAAGCCTTGGATCCTGCGGATTTTTCTGAAAATCCGATCAGCCCTGATCTTGCGGTGATCAATGCCCCGGCCACTGTTGCGGATGCGCTGCGCGTGTCTTTTTCCAAGCTGTCGGTCAAGGATGTGGCGGGCAAACCCCACGCAGAAATGGCCACCTATGTGGATTCCATGAGCGCAAAAGCAAAGCTGAAGCTGGACGAATTCAACAAGATACGCGACGCACAACCCTGGCTGATAATCTAAGCGGCTGGGCTTAAGGTTTCTGGCGATTGCGTGGCGTGGCCATTATCGGCAGCGCGTGGCGTTTTGCGCGGTGTCGACATGCGTTTCGTGACGCGATGTCTTTTTGTGCGATCGTCTTTTGTCGGTATAGTTTGGTTACAGTGCACAGCGTTCCCGCGCACCTGGCGCATGGGGGCGGCCATAAAAACCGTTGATCCCTTGTCGAAGCCGTGTACTGTATACAGAATACAATAGACCTTGAAAACGAGGCGTTGGACCAACTTCGGAGGATTACCATGACATATACCAAAGGACTTGCGGTCGGCCTGATGACGTCGCTTTTGGCAAGCACCGCATTTGCAGAAGACATCAAAGTCGGCTTTATCGGCTCGCTGAGCTCCGACACTGGGCTCAGCACGTTGCGGGGCGCTGAGATTGCGATTGAAGAACTGAACGCAGCCGGGGGCATTCTGGGTCAGCAGATCACAATGGTGAGTGCCGATACCGGGGAAGATGTGACCGAAGGCGTGAAGGCCTATGAATACCTTGCGGAAACGGAAGAGGTCGATTTCATCATCTCAGGGTCGATTGATGATGTGTCCTTGGGCTGGTTGCCCCGGATGCAGGAATTCCAGATCCCCACTTTGGATACATGGACCAGCTATATCGGGATCATTGATATGGTTGCCGAAGATCCAGAGCTGATGGCACCGTATTTCATGAACATCGCCTCGGACGAGGCGTTGGCCACGCTGTATATCAACTTTGGCGCGGACGTTCTGAAAGCCAAGATGGGTTTTGACAGCGTTGTGATCGTGGCCGAGGACACGGCCTTTGGTCAGGCGATCACCGGACTTGTCACCGAAGCCTTGGCGCCAGTTGCGGGGATCGAGGTCAAAGACACCATCATTTATGACATCGGTACTGTGGACTTCGCGCCGATCTTTTCCAAGGCACAGTCAAGCGGGGCAGACTTTATCTATCAAGTCAGTTCTGTGAATTCCCAAGTGATTTCCAGCCAATATGTAAAGCTGCAAGTGCCGATGGCGATGACGGGTGTGAACGTGTCCGCGTTGGGCATGGAATACTGGGAAGACACAGGGGGTGCCGGTGGCGGTATTTCCACGCTGTCCCCGATCCCGTCGGTGGGCTTCCCACTGGATCCTGTGAGCCAAGGGTTCGTGGACACGTATCAAGCCAAATACACAAGCCGTCCTGTGTTGCCGCATTTCAACGGGTTCAATGCCTATCACGGTTTGAAACAGGCGATGGCGGCCGCAGAAGAAGCGGGCGGCTTTGACGATGTGAAAGCCTGGAACGCGGCAATGCTGAAGCAGGATTTGCGTCTTGAGAAAGACGGCAAATTGTGGCTGCGCTATGGGTTCTGGCAGCATGGTGAAATCGAGGAAGTGACGCAGCGCACCTATCCGCAAAACGCACGCTTCGATCTGACAGCACCTTATGATGATGCGCAGCCATCCATGGTGGTGGTGCAGTGGAAAGAAGACGGAACTGTGGGTGTGGTTTACCCGTTCGAATACGCCAGCACGGAATTCGAACTTCCAAGCTGGGTCAAGTGACCCATCAGGTGGGGTGTGCTGAAGCACACCCTACAGGCTGCTCGAACCGGTTTTCTAACACAGTAGGGTGAGCTTTAGCTCACGCTGGCCAAGATCAAGGCGCATCATGACACAAATCTTGATTCAGGGGCTTTTGCTCAGCGGTCTTTATGCGCTGATTGCGATGGGCTTTATGCTGATATTCTCGATTGGGCGCACCCTGAATTTGGCTTATGGCGCCTATCTGATGGTGGGCGGCTATGTCTATTTCTGGCTGAGTCAGCAGCTGGGCTTGCCCAAGATTGTCGGCATTGGTGGCGCGGTTTTGGTGGGCGTTCTAATGGGCCTGCTGAAACACCGTTTGATCGTGAAAACCCTAAAGGGCGACCATGTCGCTGTTGAAATCTCGACCTTGATATTGGCCGTGGTTTTGCAGGCGGGTGTTGTTCTTGTCTTTGGGGACAGCTCAAAAATCTTGCTGCCTATTGTGCCCGGTGTGGTCACTGTGGCGGGCGCGCAAGTGACCTATAACATTCTGGTGGCCACCATCATCAGTTGGGTGGTGATCTTGGCGCTTTATGCCTTTGTGCGGGGCACCCATACCGGGCGCGCCATGCAGGCGGTGTCCATGGACCCAAAAGGCGCTGCAATTTCGGGCATTGATCCAGACCGCATCAATTTGATCACCTGGGGAATCTCGGGCGCATTGGGGGCCCTTGGGGGCGTCTTTTTCGCCAGTTACACGCAGCTTTATCCCTCCATGTGGGTGGCACCGCTGATTATTTCGGTCGCAGTTGTCATTGTGGGCGGGATTGGGTCGATCCTTGGGACATTGATCGTGGCCCATATCGTCGGCTTTTTGGAAGTCATCATTGTGTCTGTTTGGGCGCCCGAGCTGCGCGGGGTCTTCACCATGCTTTTGATCATCGGTGTTTTGGTCATGCGGCCCCAAGGGTTGTTCGGGCGGGAGGAAACACATTGAACCTGCGCGCGCATCATGTCCTGCTGTGGGGTCTGTTCATTGCCGGTCTGATGGTGATGCCGGAACTGGTGTCCAAGGGCACCCTGCGCACCATGATCTTTGCCTGCTATCTGGCGATTTTCGCCATCAGTTGGGACGTGTTGTCGGGGCGCACGGGGTATATCTCTTTCGGGCATCCGTTCCTGATCGGGATTGGAGCCTATACTACCGCGATCCTGTCCAAACGCTTTGATGTGCCTGTCGAAATCTCGATCCCGCTGGCCGTGGTTGTGACCATGATTGCAGGGCTGATTGTCTTGCTGCCGGCGTTGCGGATCAAAGGCAGTTACTTCGCGCTTGTCACACTCGCCTTTATGGAGCTGATGTATCAGCTGGTGCAGGTCATTCGCCCGGATTTGACCGGGGGCACCCGTGGGATGTCGGGCCTGCAGACCCTGACGCGGGGTGCCTTGAACGGGTATTATCTGGCGGCCAGTCTGATGTCGGTTTTGGCGATTATTGCGTGGCTGTTGATGCGCACCCGCGTGGGCACGGCCCTTTGGGCCATTGGCATGAACGAAGAAAGTGTGCGTGGATCGGGCTTATCAACAACGCGGCTCAAGGCGTTTGCGTTTCTTGTGTCCGCCGCCATCGCGGGGCTGGGGGGGGCGTTTTATGTGCATTACCTTGGGTCCATCGCGCCGCGTGCGCTGTTTGATATCAACTTCCTGTTCACCATTATCGTCGCGGTTCTGATTGGCGGGGCAGGGACCATCATTGGCCCGATTATTGGCGCGTTCTTCATGGTGTTTCTGCTGGAATGGTTGCGCCCTTGGCTGCCGGGGGCGGAACGGTATTTCGTCTATGGGCTGATTGCGCTGTTGCTGTATATGTTCCAGCCCAAAGGCATCATGGCCATTCTTGCTGGGCTGTGGGTGCGCCTTAAGCGGGTGACGTCATGAAGCTTGCCTTGCAAATTCAGAACCTGGTCAAAACCTTTGGTGGGCTTGTGGCCACAAATGACCTGAGCTTTGATCTGGCGGAAGGGGAAAGCCT
>CALHST010000414.1 GCA_938038825.1 uncultured Paracoccaceae bacterium
TAAAGTTGCCTTTATTGATCCGCTGTCTGGGCCTTTTGCCAGCACAGGTACCAACGGTCTGCACCAGTTTGAATTCGCGGCTGATTACCTGATCAACCAGAACGGTGGCGTTTTGGGCGGCGAGCAAATCGAAATCGTGGCCTTTGACAATAAGATCAGCCCCAAAGAGTCCCTGATCCAGTTGCAGGTCGCAATTGACCAAGGCATCCGATACATCGCGCAGGGCAACTCGTCCGGTGTTGCGAATGCGCTGACGGAAGCCATCGACAAGCACAACCGTCGTAACCCTGAAGATCGCGTTCTGTTCCTGAATTACGCGGCAGTTGATCCAGCCTTGACGAACGACAAGTGCAACTTCTGGCACTTCCGCTTTGACGCAAACGCAGACATCAAGATGGACGCGTTGACAGACTCTATTGCGGCAAATGAAGACATCAAAAAGGTGTATATCATTGGCCAGGATTACAGCTTTGGTAAGGCTGTTTCCGCTGCAGCGAACCGGTTCCTGGGCGAAAAACGTCCCGATATTGAAATCGTCGGCGACGAATTGCACCCTATCGGCAAGGTAAAAGACTTTACCCCATACAGCCGCAAAATCGTGGCGTCTGGTGCGCAGGCGGTTATCACCGGCAACTGGGGCGCTGACATGCTGGGTCTTGGTAAATCCATCGTGGAAAACGGCTATGATGGCCCGATCTATACGTATTATGCCGCTGGGTCCGGGATCACAGCTGCATTTGGTGAGGCTGGCAAAGGCGTCATTCGTTTGGTTGGTGAAGGCCAGACAAACCCGCCCGTCAGCGATGTCGCGTCGGCCTATTACAACGCGTTCAAGGCAAAGCACCCTGACGGTAACGTGGACCAGGCCCGGATCACAAATGTGATTGGGATGCTGGCCCAAGCCATCGAGGCGGCTGGAACAGCAGATGATGTTGTCAAAGTGGCGTACGAACTGGAAGGCATGGAATACGATTCCATCTGGGGTTCGAAAATCATGATGCGCGAAAAGGATCACCAAGCGATCCAGGATGTGCACATCCATGAGCACACAGACGAAAACATCACGTTTGCCTATGACAACTCGGACTATGGTGTCAGCGTCATCAAAACGGTTGGAATGGCAGCGGCAGACAGCGCGACATCCTGTGAAATGAAGCGCCCTTAATCGGCGTAATTTCGGCCTGCCCTTCCCGGGGCAGGCCCTTTTTCGACATATCCAATGACCCGTGGGGGGACTTATGGAACTTGTTCTCGTCAATATCATCGACGGACTCGTGACCGGCCTGTTGCTGTTCATGCTCTCAGCAGGTTTGACCCTGATCTTTTCTATGATGGGCGTTTTGAATTTCGCGCATGCCAGCTTTTACATGCTGGGCGCGTATTTCGCCTTTCAGATCAGTCTTGCCGTTGGGTTTTGGATGGGGCTTTTGATCGCTCCGCTCATCGTGGGTGTTATGGGCGCAGGAGTAGAGCGATACGGGTTACGACGCGTTCACCAATACGGACACGTGCCCGAGCTGATCTTTACCTTTGGCCTTGCGTTATTGATCGAAGAACTGGTGCAATTTGTCTGGGGCAAAAACCAGATGCCCTATGACATCCCTGATATTTTGAACTTCACAGCCTTTTCTATCGCGGGCAATTCTATCCCCGCCTACAAAATTTTCATGATCTTTATCTCGGTCGGGATTTTCATTGGTCTGCTATACGTGCTGACAAAAACGCGGGTTGGTATGATCATCCAAGCCGCTCTAAGCTATCCGCGCACGGTCGAGGCCTTGGGCCACAACGTGCCACTGATCTTCATGGGCGTCTTTGGCGTTGGAACGGCACTTGCGGGTGTCGCTGGCGTGATCGCGGGCCCGGTTCTGGGCACCTTCCCCGGCATGGCCTTTGTTCTTGGCTCTATCGTGTTTGTGACCATTGTGATTGGCGGCCTTGGATCGCTTTGGGGGGCTCTGGTCGCCTCGCTTTTGATTGGATGGATCACCACATTCGCCAAATCCTATAACATTGCTATGATGGACGTGTTGGGGCTGGTCGGACTGCGACCACCCGAGAATCTGGATGACAGTTTGTTACGGGATCTGTGGACAGTGACCAGCCCGCAAATTGCCGACATCTTGCCCTATATTCTGATGGTGTTGATCCTGATCTTCCGCCCCTATGGTCTGTTTGGGAACCGTGACGCATGAGTGATCAAACAACATCTCAACCCCGCACTGGCAGTTTGACCGGCTCTCTCAGCTTTGCGCTGGCCCCATGGATCGTCGCAGCTGTGTTGCTGCTGTTCTTGCCGATGATCTTTCAGGCCAATTCCGCCATCACCATTATGAACCAAATGTGGATCACGGTGATCTTTGCACTGGCCTATAACATGCTGCTGGGCCAGGGCGGCATGCTGTCGTTTGGCCATGCGGTTTACATGGGTGTCGGCGGATTTTTCTGTATGCACATCATGAACTGGGACAGCTTTGAACGCATCCCCCTGCCCTTGCTGCCGGTCTTTGGTGGGCTGTTTGGCATGGGGCTTGCCATACTCGTTGGCGCGTTTTCCACCCGCAAGGCGGGGACCGTGTTTGCGATGATCTCGCTGGGTGTGGGTGAACTGATCGCTGCCTGTTCCGTGATCATCGTGGTGTTCTTTGGCGGGGAAGAGGGCATTTCCGGCGACCGCACCTATGGTCTGCCATTCATGGGTGTCGAATTCCTCAAACAGATCGAGGTGTATTACCTGATCGCCTTCTGGCTGATGATCTCTGCCGCCCTGATGTATCTGTTTTCGCGCACGCCCATTGGGCGCATGGCCAATGCTGTGCGGGACAATCCCGAGCGCGCTGAATTTTTGGGGTATTCCGCGCGTTGGGTGCGGTTTTACAGCTTTGTCGCGTCCGGGTTCTTTTGCGGTGTTGCAGGGGCATTGTTCGCCATCAACTATGAAATCCTGACCGAGGAAAACCTGAACACTGCATCATCCGGTGTGATCCTGCTGGTCACCTTCCTTGGCGGCGTTGGGTTCTTTTTCGGCCCCATCCTTGGCGCCATCGTATTCACCCTGGTTCAAACGGTGCTGTCGCTGCAAACAGAGCTTTGGGCCTTTTATGCAGGTATCCTTTTTGTGGCGACCGTGATGTTCTTTCCCGGTGGATTGGCTGGGGTGCTTATGATGCATGTCCCTGCGATCCGATTGGGCAAAGCGAAACTTCTGCTGGTGCCATACATCAAAACACTCATCCCCGCGGCCATTGGGATTCTGGGTCTGGCAGCATTGGTTGAAATGATCTTTCATTATCGCCATGCCAGTACAGGTGACAATGAAATGACCCTGTTTTGGACCACCTTTGACAGCCATGCAGTGATGCCTTGGATTGTGGTCATTGCGGTTATTGTCATCGCCTTTGGAGTGATGCGGCGCAACTTGCCGGAAATGACAGACGCCTGGGACGAAGCCAACCACGCAGAGGAGGGTTGAGCCATGAATGCAATGACAGGTTCGCACGTCCCCGCCCTGCATATCGACAATCTGCACAAAAGCTTTGGCAAAACCGAAATCATCCGGGGTATCAATCTGTCGATTGCGCCAGGTGAACGGCATGCCGTTATTGGCCCCAACGGGGCCGGTAAATCGACACTGTTCAACTTGATCACGGCCCGGTTTGCAGCGTCCAAGGGCAAAGTGTCCCTGCATGGTCAGGATCTTGCAGGTATGGCACCCTATGAGATCAACCGCCTTGGTTTGTCCCGATCTTTCCAGATCACCAACATTTTTCCGAAGATGAGCGTGTTTGAAAACATCCGCTGCGGGCTGCTGTGGTCGATGGGCTATAAGTACAGCTTCTGGAACCTTGTTTCACGCTCGCGTGCTTTAACCGAAGGGGCCGAAGCGATCCTTGAACAGATCAACCTGACCGCGCGCCGCGATTTGCCTGCCGGGGTTTTGTCCTATGCCGAACAACGCGCGTTGGAAATTGGCATCACCATTGCAGGCGGTGCGGATGTCATCATGCTGGATGAACCCACTGCGGGGATGAGCAATACGGAAACGGACTATATCGTCGATCTGATCCGCAAAGTGACTGTCGGCAAAACGCTGGTCATGGTGGAGCATGACATGGGCGTGGTCTTTGGTCTCGCGGATCAAATCTCGGTTCTGGTTTACGGTGAAATCATTGCAACGGGGGCCCCCGAAGATGTGCGCGGCAATCCCAAAGTGCAAGAAGCCTATCTGGGTGCCGCGTTGGAGGAAGAGCATTGATCGAAGTCCAAGGCATGCATGCCTATTACGGCAAGTCCCATATCCTGCAAGGCGTGAATCTGAACATCCAAGAAGGTGAAATCGTTGCGCTTTTGGGTCGCAATGGCGTCGGGCGCTCAACCACGTGCAAAGCAATCATGGGCGAAGTGCAACCCCATGGGTCTGTGGTGTTCAAAGGCCAAGAGATCGCTGGCAAGAAAGCGTTTGAAATTGCCAATTTGGGGATTGGCTATGTGCCCGAAAACCGCGATATCTTTCCGGGTCTGACCACCCGTCAGAACCTGATCTTGGGTCTGAAACCCGGCCAAAAGGATGGCGCAGGGCGGTGGTCCATGCAGAACATGTTTGATCTGTTTTCCAATTTGAACGAACGCGCGGATGTCGAAGCCTCTGTTCTGTCGGGCGGTGAACAGCAAATGCTGACCATGTGTCGCACTTTGATGGGCGACCCTGACCTTGTGATGATCGACGAGCCCACCGAAGGCCTGTCCCCGCAAATGACGCAGAAAGTCGCAGAGCTGCTGCAGGAAATCGCGAAACGCGGTATTTCGACCCTGCTTGTTGAACAGAAATTGTCGATCGCACTGGATATCGCCCACAGGGTCTATGTCATGGGGCACGGACAAATTGTGTTCGAAGGCACCCCAGCAGAACTGAAAGAGCGGGACGACGTGCGCAAAGAATGGCTAGAGGTCTAAGGCCACAGCCCCAACGCGCCTTAAAGACATGCAAGATCGCGCAATAGTGTTGGCCGATTGTGTCAGTTTTCACCGAATAGTCAGAGATTGCGGCTAGTGTCGCGAAATCTCGACTTCTTTGTTTGCAAAAACAAGGTATGTCTGAAAGTAACAATACAAAGTATAACAAAGCGTACAGGCACATGTTCGATCAATCCCAGATGTCCGAGGACTCGTTGAAGTCCAAACCCGCTCAAGAGTGGATCAAAATCCTGTCTGAATACCGCGAACCAGATACGTTCCGCAGTTGGTTTGAAGTCGCGGTGACATTTGGCCCATTTCTGGGGCTTTGGGTTCTTGCATGGTGGTCGCTGTCCGTCAGCCCTTGGCTGACCTTGCTGATCGCATGCTGTAATGGGGCGTTTTTGCTGCGTTTGTTTGTCATTCAACATGATTGTGGTCACGGATCGTTTTTCAAAAATCGCACGTTGAGCGATTGGGTCGGTCGCGTGATTGGTATCCTGACCTTGACCCCCTATGACGTGTGGCGCCGGTCACATGCCATCCATCACAGTTCTTCCGGGAACTTGGATCGTCGTGGTATGGGCGATGTTCATACGCTGACCGTTGACGAATATCGCGCTTTATCAACCATGAACCGCCTGTTGTACCGTTTGTACCGCAATCCGGTTGTTTTGTTTGGTCTTGGGCCCGGATATCTGTTTTTCCTGCAAAATCGCCTGCCTTTGGGGCATACGGGTCTGAAATATTGGGTTTCTGCGATGGGCACCAATGCCGGTATCATCGCCGCGTTACTGGTGATCCTGTATTTTGGCGGTGTCATGCCCATTTTGCTGATCTTCCTGCCATCGACGCTGCTTGCGGCCACCGCAGGTGTCTGGCTGTTTTACGTTCAACACCAGTTCGAGGCCACAGTTTGGGAAAATGACGAAGACTGGCAACTGCACGACGCCGCGTTGCATGGCAGCTCCCACTATGTGCTGCCCAGTGTGCTACGCTGGCTTAGCGCGAATATCGGCATTCATCACGTGCATCATTTGTACAGCCGCATTCCATTCTATCGGCTGACCGAAGTTCTGAACGATCACAAGGATCTGGCAGATGGCAACCGCATGACAATCCGCGAAAGCTTTCAGAACGCGCGCCTGCATCTTTGGGACGAAAACTCCAAGCAGTTGTTGTCCTTTGCCCGTGCGCGCGAACTGTACAGCCGCTAGGGTTAGGAAGCAGCGTTAAGCTGCACCCAAATACCAATCCAGATCGTCTAAGGCATCTTTGCCAAAGAACATCTCGTCCCCTACAAACAGCGTGGGGGCGCCAAATACTTTGCGCGCGACCGCATCTGCAGTCAGCGTGGCAAGCCTGCCTTTGACCTCTGGTGTTTGGATGGCGTCCAAAATTTCGGCTGTGGGCAGATCAGCGTCGGTCAGAACCGCCGCCATCACATCCAGATCATCCATCTTTTTGCCATGCTGCCACATCGCATCCATGACGGTGCTGATAAAGGCCGCTTCCCACGGCTTACCTTGGGCAAACACGGCCGCGCGCATCACCGCAATGGTCATGACTGGGAAATGCGGATTGAACGTGAAGCTCAGCCCATGCCGACGCACAAACCGATCAATTTCCACCCGCATATAATCCAGCTTATGCGTCACATCCGAAAAGGCCATCATGGGCGGTTGGTTATTCGTCGCCTTGAACACCCCGCCCAGCAACATTGGACGATAGACGACCTTGGCACCATGCCGCGCCGCAATCCCAGGCAGAACCTTGTCCACAAAATACACGTTTGGGCTGCCAAAATCGTAGTAAAATTCAATCGAAGCCATCAGAAACTCTCCGCATAGGGGCGCAAGTCCATCTCAAAGGTCCAGCCATCCCGGGTTTGGTGATACAGCGTCCAATAGGCCTCGGCCACGGACGCGGGGTTCATCAGAGTGTCAGGCGACAAGTCATTTGGATCCCGCCCTGACTGTTGAATGCGTTCACGCACAAAAGCGGTATCGACACCCGCATCAATGATCAGATGCGCAACGTGGATGTTCTTTGGTCCCATCTCGCGCGCCATGCTTTGGGCCAAAGACCGCAATCCCGCCTTGCCCGCACCAAACGCAGAATATCCGGCATTACCGCGCAGACTGGCAGACGCCCCAGTAAAGAAAATGGCCCCCTGCCCGCGCGGCACCATATACCGCGCCGCTTCACGCCCAGACAAAAACCCCGCCAGCGTCGCCATTTCCCACACTTTGCGAAACACGCGTTCTGTCGTGTCCAGAACCGAAAAATGAACATTGCCACCAACGTTGAAAATGACCAGATCCAATGGGCCCACGTCTTGTTCGACCTGCGCGAACACGTCTTGAACGCTGTCTTCACGTCGCGCATCCATGGTATAGCCATGTGCCGTTCCGCCTGTCGCTTCGATCTCGGCAATCAGCGGCTTTAGCATATCGCCCCTGCGGCGCCCCATGCAGACTGTGAAGCCACCCGCTGCAAACCGTTTCGCAATCGCCGCGCCGATGTAATCCCCGGCGCCAACAATCAGAACAACAGGCGCGCTCATAGTGCCGCGGCGCGTTGAAATGCAGGACGCGCGGCAAGCCGATCCAGATAACTGACAAGGTTCGGCAGCTCAGAAAAGTCGATGCCTACGGTTGTCGCAGCCTGAACTGCGCTGCCAGTCATGATGTCCGCCGCTGAAAAATCCCCAGCAAGATAGTTTTGATCCACAAGATGCGCCTCGACAGGTACCAACATCTGGCCCAGCAACTTGGTCGCCCGCTTCACATTGATTTCTGTACGTCGCTCTGGGGGCAACAGGATCGTTTCCACAGTCAACGTATTGATCGGTGGCATGATCATGCCTTCACAATAGTGGAACCACTGCAGATAATCAGCGAAATGCGCGCTGCCAACTTCGGGTCGGAATGCCGCGCCCCCTTGACGTGCCAACAGATATTCGATGATCGCACCAGATTCAAAAATGCGCACATCTCCGTCTTCCAGAACCGGAACCCGCCCCATGGGATGCACCGCACGGTATTCCGGACCACGCATCGCCGGATCCCCCAACGCGTGGCGCTCCAACGTGTAGTCCAGCCCAAGTTCTTCCATCATCCATGCGACCCGAACAGCCCGAGTTTTGGGGATAAAGTGCAGTTTCATGATGCGCCTTCCTTTGGTCGTGGGTGGTCTTTACGATGTTATTAACGCTAGTCTGTAAGGACGGTCCAATCAACGAAAGGCCCGCTAGATGACGCAACGACACGGTTTTGACGATTCCCGCCTTGGCCGGATAGATGATTGGATGGCCAGCTATGTGGATCGGCGGCGTTTCGCGGGGTGCAGCACGCTAATTCTGCGCGACGGGGAAGAGGTGTGGTTCAACGCCCTGGGGCAGCGGAATCTGGAACAAGACCTGCCCTTTACCCGTGACACACTGGCCCGGATCTATTCCATGACCAAGCCGATCACGTCGGTGGCGTTGATGATGCTGGTCGAACGTGGCCTGTTCCATTTGGATGCGCCTGTGTCCGACTTTATTCCTGCCTTCAGCGATATGCAGGCTTTGATACCCGGTGCGAGCACGATTGATCAGACCGAACCTGCACCGTCGCCTACTTTGCATCAACTTTTGACGCACACATCTGGCACAAGTTATCCGTTCAATCCCGGCATTCTAGGGGCCGAGATGGAAAAGCGTGATATTCTCTTTCGCGCTGATCATGGCACACTGGAAGACGAAGCAAATGCCGTCGCGGCCCTGCCCTTGGCCTTTCAGCCCGGTGCGCGATGGGAATATTCAGTGGGCATCGACATCATCGGCCGCGTGATCGAAATCGCCACGGGCCGCTCTTTGGATCAGGTGTTTGACGACGACATTTTTGCGCCCCTTGGCATGACGGATACCTTTTTTACGGTGCCCGACACCGCCGGGGATCGGTTTGCATCCCTTTACACGCCACTTGCGGGCAACAGCTTTGCCCTGAACTCTGCCAAAACTGGGGCTGATACGCTGCGTTGTGTCGATACACACGAAGACAGCATCTTTCAGCGCACCACCAATTTCTCGGGCGGTGGGGGACTTGTTGGTACGATCGACGATTACGCCAAATTCGCGGAAATGCTGCGTATTGGGGGCACATTCAACGGCAATCGGCTGCTGTCACCCAAGACCGTGGAATTCATGACCCGCAATCACCTAAAAGGCGACATTGCCGATATGGGGCCAGCCAGTTTTGCGGAACTTCCGATGAATGGCATGGGCTTTGGCATTGGCGGCGCCATGGTTTTGGACCCGGCGCGCGCCCGCTCACCCGGATCTGTCGGGGATTTCGGGTGGGGTGGCATGGCGTCGACCTATTTCTGGATCGATCCGGTTTTGAACCTGACAGTGGTGTTTTTTACCCAATTGTCGCCCTCGTCCAGCTATCCCGGGCGCCCGCAGCTTAAAGCCCTTGTTCACGGAGCACTGATCACATGACCGACGCCTCTGCTGAAGAGCTTTTGGATCTTTTGAACATCGAAGCGTTAGAGGTTGATCTGTTTCGCGGCACCGGCGCAGGCGGGGAAACAACCAAACGCATCTTTGGCGGCCACGTCATTGCGCAAGCCTTGGCCGCAGCCTATCGCACTGTGCCAGATCGGCTGTGCCATAGTTTGCATGCCTATTTCATCCGCCCCGGGGACCCCGCAATTCCGGTGATCTATCAAGTGGACCGCGCCCGCGATGGCGGCAGTTTCACCACCCGGCGCGTTGTGGCCATTCAGCACGGCAAGCAGATCCTGAATATGTCCGCGTCATTTCACGTGCAGGAAGACGGCTGGGAGTATCAGCACTCCATGCCGGACGTGCCCGGCCCAGAGGGTCTGTTGAACCGAGAAGAACTGCGGGACAAGTATATCGACCAAATCCCGGAAAAGCTGCATGCCGATTTCCTGCGCAAACGCCCCATCGAAATCCGCGAGGTCGCGCCCCGCGCCTTGCACAACCCACCCCCCGAAGAGGATCCAAACCACCTGTGGTTCCGGATGCAAGCCGCCCATGAACAAGGGCCGCAAATGCAGCATTGTTTGTTGGCCTATGCGTCAGATATGAACTTGTTAGGGTCTTCTTTGCGCCCGCATGGGCTAACGTGGTTCACCGGCGAGGTTATGGCTGCCAGCCTTGATCATGCGCTGTGGTTTCACGCCCCAGCCCAGTTTGCCGATTGGCATCTTTATTCGATGGATGCCCCCTTCACTGGTGGTGCGCGCGGCTTTAACCGGGGCAGCATCTACAGCCAATCTGGCACTTTGATCGCCTCGGTCGCACAAGAAGGACTAATGCGGCCCTACAAGAAATAACAGAATTCCATTTTGCTTCGCAAAACCCCACGTCACGGGTGATTGTAGTTGGCTCTGTTACTGGGCATGCTGTTTGTAACTGGAACCAACAGGAGCCGTCCCATGTCACAGTCACATGATACCAATCGTCAAATCGTTTTGGCAGAACGCCCCAAGGGCGCGCCGGATGAAAACACGCTGCGCATGACCACAACGGACATTCCCACTCCGGGCGCGAATGAGATGTTGGTGCGCACCGAATACCTGTCATTAGACCCTTATATGCGCGGGCGCATGAACGATGCGAAGTCTTATGCCGAACCTGTGGCGATTGGCGGTGTGATGACGGCGCAGGTCGTCGGACAGGTCGTGAACTCGAACTTGGATGGCTTTGAAGCGGGTGATTTTGTTCTGAACGGCAGCGGCTGGCAGGACTATGCCGTGTCGGATGGCACTCAAGTGGTCAATCTGGGCAAAGACCCGCAGAATCCGTCTTGGGCGTTGGGAATTTTGGGAATGCCCGGCTACACCGCCTATGCGGGCTTGCTAAAGATCGGTGAACCAAAACCCGGTGAGACAGTTGTGGTGGCCGCGGCGGCTGGCCCAGTTGGGGCCACTGTGGGTCAAATCGCGAAACTCAAAGGGTGCCGCGTCGTTGGTATTGCAGGCGGTGCCAAGAAATGCGCGCATATCGTCGAAAATCTGGGTTTTGATGCCTGCATTGATCACCGCGCTGACGATTTTGCCGCACAGCTAAAAGGGGCCTGCCCCGATGGTATCGACGTCTATTTCGAAAATGTTGGCGGTAAGGTTCTGTATGCGGTTCTGCCTCTTTTGAACCCGTTTGCGCGGATGCCCGTCTGCGGTGTCGTGTCTTGGTACAACCTGCCCGGCCTGCCCGACGGCCCCGACATGGGCCCTGCGATCATGGGGACTTTGCTGCGCATGAAGGTCAAAATGCAGGGCTTTATCATTTTCGACAGCTTTCCATTGTCTTTGTACAAAGAATTTGTGCGCGACATGAAAGGATGGCTCGCCGATGGGTCGGTTCAATACAAAGAACACATGGTCGACGGTCTGGAAAACGCGCCGGACGCCTTCAAACAACTTCTGAGTGGCGGAAACTTCGGGAAAATGGTCGTCAAAGTCGGCTGATTCGGCCCGAATGCGCGCAAAAGGCGCTTTGTCATTAATCGCCTTTTGCGAAACAGTTCCTGACGCCCGCTCAGGTTGTTTTCGATCACAGATGTAATAGCACTACCTGAAATTGAATTTTGGCCAAAGCGGCCTTTTTCAGAACAAATTCCGGTCAAACTGTGACAAATTTTAGGCATATTGTTTTTAGTGCCCATTTGTCAGGTGACCATTTCATGCGTGTTTTATTAAAGAGTGCGGCAGTTGTTGTGTTTGGGCTTATTGCCCAAGCCAGCACTGCTTCGACAACATCATTCACAGCCACATCCTATTCCCCAACGGGGCATTCCCTATGGATTGCAGACGGTCTGGGCGGCGGATATGGCAGTGATTTTCATTTTGATCCAGCCGGTGTTTTCACCACAAACGGTGTTGATTCCGCCAGTTTGACAGGACGCGTTGTGTCGGAAAACCGCCCACAGGGCGGCTTCGACCTAAGTTTCCGCTACAATGACGATTTCGGGCCTTACACACCCGCATACAAACGCGAAGGCGGTGCGGCTGTTGCAGGGTCCGACACTTACTTTTTGAACCTGGCGGGCGGCATTTTGACGGGGTTTGGTCAAGAACTTGACGGGTTGGTCCTGTCTGTGACCCGTCGCCCAGAGCTGTCCACCAGCACGGCGCGTTATGCGACCCAAGTTGGAACAGGCTCTAACGCAAAGGATCCAAACGACTACGGTTTGGCCAACTGGTTTTACATCGACGTTTACGAGTTCAATTGTTTGATTTGTACCAATTCCGCAGGCGGTTTGTTCGAAGACGTTGTGGACGCCAAAAGAGGCGACATCAACATTGATCTGGCCCCGGTTCCACTGCCTGCGGGTGCGGTGCTGTTGTTAACCGCACTTGCTGGATTTGGTGCGGCGCGCACATTGCGCAAGTCCTAACCAACGATCCCTGATTAAGCCTATCATGTAGAGCGCCGAGGTTTTTTGCCCCGGCGCTCTTTTTGTTCCGCTTAGGGCCTAATACAGGGCCACTGGGTTAATGATCATCTGCACGGTGCCGCGGATCCGGGCTTGGCCCAAAACAAACATGAACTCTTTGACCCCATCGCGCACCAGTGGTCCCGTGTTCATGGTTTCCAGAATATAAATCCCGTTTTCCTGCAACAAAACGACATGGCCATAGAATGCGCCATCACCGGGCGCAGGTGGGATGGGCTCTATTCCCCATGTGTCTGCACCGACAGCCATAACA
>CALHST010000415.1 GCA_938038825.1 uncultured Paracoccaceae bacterium
ATGAAAATGATTAACGCGATCACGCCCACGGCCAAAAACCCCGGAATCTCGCGGATCGAATGCAAAAGCCCGATATCCGCCCCATCGAAATCAGCAACGTCTTTGACGAAGTTGTTCAGCAACGCATACCACGTGAAAAACGCAATCGGCATGGCCAAGGCCATCAAGAACAACAAGGTGATTGGCTGACGCCACCGGGGCAGCTCTGCTGCGCGTGTTAAAGGGAAATCGGACATGCCTTTGCCTCTACGCTGTGCGCTCGCAGTTGGGAAGGTTCTCTATTGCCACAGCTTTGTGCAAATGTGCACGGCACCACTGGTGCGTTCGCGCGGAGGTTGTTAATCACCGGTTGACCACCACGCCGCCAGAGGACACCATGATCCGTTCCGCAGTTTTTCTCAGTTTGATCCTATCCCTTGCGCCGCCCGCTCACGCAGGGCCAGACCGTGTGTCCATTTTGCTTGGCTCTCATCACGTCAATGCCTCGCGCGACTTTGAAGAAGTGAACCCAGGCGTCTTTCTGCACTGGACAAACCTCCTCTTCAAAGGCCGCGCAGACCTGTCCTTTGGAGCCTTTCGCAACAGTTACGGGGATGGCTCCCTCGCTGTCTCCACTGCCTTCCCAATTGTGCGCAAAGACGCCTGGAGCTTTGATCTCTTCACTGCCCTCGCTTGGTATCCCGGAAACGGGCAGGAATTCTCCCACGCGATTGACGATTTTGTTCCCATCGCAGGGGTACAAGCGCGTTATAAAAACGTCTTCATGCAAGCGATCCCTTCTGGCGGGCAGGCCGTGGATGCGACCCTTACATTTGGTCTTACCTTCGCCACGAAAGACTGATCCCCTTTTCTTTTGGTCAAAAATACCTCGGGGGTCTGGGGGCAGCGCCCCCAGCCGGTCGGATGGGCACAGCCCATGCGATCCCAAATCATGTCACCGACATAAACTCTAAAAAAAACTCTGTGGATCAATATCCACCGCAAGTCGCAACTCACCCTTCAAACGCACCTGCGCGACCCAGCGTGCCACAGCTTTTTGTAACGCCACACCTTTACCCGCCTTTACCAAAAGCCGCACCCGGTGGCGTCCCCGAATCCGTGCAATAGGTGCCGGAGCAGGCCCATAAACCTGCGCGCCAATCTGGCGCAAAGGTTGGTCATTGCGCGCCAAATGATTGGCCACGTCAAATACTTGCCCCACATCCGGCCCACTCAAGATAATCCCGGCCATCCGCCCAAAGGGTGGCACACCAGCCGCTTCGCGTTCCGCCGCCTCTGCCCGCCAGAATCCTTCTTCATCTCCTGCAAGCGTGGCCCGGATCACGGGATGCTCGGGCTGAAACGTCTGCAACAACGCAGTGCCCGCGGCTTCTGCACGCCCGGCCCGCCCAGCCACTTGACGCATCAGCTGAAACGTCCGTTCCGCCGCGCGCAGATCGGATCCTTGCAACCCTAAATCTGCATCAATCACACCCACCAAAGTCAACTTGGGAAAATTATGCCCTTTGGCCACAAGTTGCGTGCCGATAATGACATCTGCCGCCCCTTCAGCGATCTCGACAATCTGCTCTTTCAGTGCGCGGGCAGAACCAAACAAGTCTGACGACAACACTGCAATCCGCGCGTCCGGAAACAGCGCCTCCGCCTCTTCGCTCAACCGCTCCACGCCAGGACCAACCGGAGCCAGCTTATTAACCGCGTCACAAGACGGACATGCCTCTGGCATGGGTGTGGTCTCGCCACATTGATGGCACATCAACCGTTTCAGGAACCGGTGCTCCACCATGCGCGCATCACATTGCGCGCACCCGACTTGATGCCCACAGGCCCGACACAATGTCACCGGCGCATAGCCGCGCCGGTTCAGGAACAACAACGCCTGCTCGCCCTTCTGAACACGAGCCTTCACCTCGGATTGCAAGGTTGGGGATATCCAACGCGACCCCGGCAGGTCTTCAGCGCGCATATCAATGCTGCGCATCTCGGGCATCACGGACGGGCCAAAGCGTGATGTCAGATCAATGCGCTTGTACTTGCCCGCCTCGGCATTCACCCAGCTTTCCAATGACGGGGTGGCAGACGCCAAAACCACCTGTGCCCCGCAGATCGAGGCCCGCAGCACCGCCATGTCGCGCGCATTATACAACACGCCCTCTTCCTGCTTATAGGCCGTGTCGTGTTCTTCATCGACCACGATCAGCCCCAAATCACGATAGGGCAAAAACAGCGCCGAACGCGCGCCAATCACCAGTTGCGCACCACCTGTGCCCACCATACGCCAGATACGGCGGCGCTCGGACATAGTTGCGCCGGAATGCCATTCCGCGGGGCGCGCCCCAAAGCGCACTTCCACGCGTTTCAAAAACTCTGCCGTCAGCGCAATTTCAGGCAGCAACACAAGCGCCTGCCTCCCCTGCGCCAAACAGGCGGCAACGGCCTCCAGATACACCTCGGTTTTGCCCGACCCAGTCACCCCTCGCAGCAATGTCGTCGCATAGTCCCGCGATTTCGCCGTTGCGGTCAGCGCCGCCACCCCTGCGGCCTGATCGTCAGTCAGCTCTTTGCTGGGCAAGGTTGGATCCATGGGGGGAAACGGAACATCGCGCGGGGCATCTTCTTCGCGCAACACAGCTTGTTTCACCAAGCCCTTGATGACCGATGGCCCCACACCACTCAGTTCCGCCAGCTCCTTAAGCGTAAAGCTCAGATCGCCATATTCGGACATGAATTCCAACACGCGCGTGCGCGCGGCTGTCACGCGGTCGGGTGTGCCTTCGCCCCGCCGGTAAATCTTGCGCATGGAGGGGGGATCCCCCAAACCCGGCGCCCGGGTAGCAAGGCGCAACATGGCCGGCATGGGGGTTAAGGTATAGGCCGCCGCGCGCTCCAGAAAACTGCGCATCTCGCTGCGCATAGGGGCTGTGTCCAGCACTCGCATGACCGAACGCACTTTGTTGATGTCCCAATCTCCGCGCCCGGGGCCCCAAACCACGCCAATCACTTTGCGTGGGCCCAGCGGCACCTCAACAAAGGCACCCAACCAACATCCGCCTTCGGGTGCTTTATAGTCCAGCACCCGGTCCAGCGGCTGCGTGGTCAACACCCCAACCAGCGCGCCTTCGTCAAAATAGTCCTGATCGCTCACGCGCGCCGCAGCGTCGCCGTGGCGACTCCCATTGCGATCAGCGCACCGCCCCCGGCACGGGTCAGCCATTCAATCACCGATGGGCACTTTATGACCCCCTGCATCCGCGCGGCCATCAGCGCATAGATCAACGCATTGACCCCGGCCAAACCCACGAACGTCGCCGTTAGGATCGCGAACTGCGGAAGCAAGGCCGCGTCGGGTCGGATGAACTGCGGCACAAAGGCAATGAAAAACGCGATGGATTTTGGGTTCAGCGCCGTGACCGCGCAGGCGTGCCAAAACACACCGCGTTGCGAAACTGACTGCCCTTGGGGCAAATCCAACCCGCTCGAGTTTGCCGACAGGATTAACTTAACTCCCAAAAAGACCAAATACACCGCCCCAACCCACTTCAGCACTGTGAACAAGGTCGCCGACGCCAAAACCAACGCACCCAATCCCAACAAAGACGCGCTCATTGCAATCAGATCACCCAAAGCGACGCCCAATGCCGTGGAAACAGCCACTTTGCGGCCATGCCCAATCGCATAGCTTAACACCAACAAAACTGTTGGCCCCGGTATCAACAACAACGCAATTGTCGCTGCAACGAAGGTCATCCACAGTGTTAAGTCCATGTTAGCGCCACCATTCCCTTTGCGTCCCCCCTTGGCT
>CALHST010000416.1 GCA_938038825.1 uncultured Paracoccaceae bacterium
GCCATACCGGCACTCATCGAGCCGTCACCAATCACTGCAATTGCGTCCCCAGACCCTTCGGGCGGGACCCCGCCAAGGTCACGGGCGACGGAAAAGCCCAAAGCAGCGGAGATTGACGTGGAACTATGGGCTGCGCCAAACGGGTCATACGGAGATTCGCTGCGTTTGGTGAAGCCGCTAAGGCCGTCCTTTTGGCGAAGGGTACGAATTCGGTCCCGGCGTTCTGTCAGGATTTTGTGAGGATAGCACTGGTGGCTGACATCCCAGACCAGCTTGTCGCGCGGCGTGTCAAAAACAGCATGCAACGCGACAGTCAATTCAACGACGCCTAATCCAGCACCCAAGTGTCCACCGGTTTCGGACACAGCGGAAATTGTTTCAGACCGAACTTCTTGGGCAACGCGGATCAGTTGGGAATCCGAAAGATTTTTCAGATCTGATGGGCGTTGGATCTGGTCCAAAAGCGGAGTGTTTGGGCGCTCGGACATTAGGGGTCTCCGGTTTAGGTCTGACGCGAGATAACGAAACGGGCCGTATCCCGCAACGTATCAGCCGCGTTACCATATGTATCTAGGTGCGAAATCGCAGATTCCATAAGGGAATTAGCGCGGCTTTTGGCCTCATCCAATCCCAATAGGGAAACAAAGGTGGCCTTACCTGCGTCTTTGTCTTTGCCAACTGCTTTGCCCATTGCAACGGCGTCACCTTCGACATCCAGAACGTCATCTGCAATCTGAAAGGCAAGACCCAGGTCGCGTGCATAGGATCGCAACGGTGTTATGTCTGCCTTGGCCATGCGGGGCCCCGCGCAGGCTGCCCATTCAATTAAAGCGCCGGTTTTGCCCTTTTGCATGGCTTGGATCTGTTGCAATGTCAGCGGCTTATCGGCGCTTTCAGCTGCGATGTCCAAGGCCTGGCCATAAACCATTCCCGCAGCGCCCGATGCCTGCGCCAAACTTAACGTAAGATCTGCGCGCACATCTGCGGGGCCAACTTCTGGGCGGGACACCAATTCAAATGCCAGGGTCTGCAATGCATCCCCGGCAAGAACCGCAGTGCATTCATCCCATTTCACGTGAACCGTGGGTTGCCCGCGTCGCAGATCGTCATCGTCCATGCAGGGCAAATCGTCGTGCACGAGGCTGTAAGCGTGCAACGCCTCAATCCCTGTTGCGGGCCAGATTGCGCAGTCCGGACTGATACCATGCAAGTTTGCACCTTCCAGCACCATAAAGCCGCGCAGGCGCTTGCCGCCGTTTGTCGCGTGCGCCATCGCTTGGACAATGGGAACTTGATCATAGTTGGCAAGGACGCGGTCAAACTGCGCCTGAATATTCGCCGCGCACTTTGTCAGCGTATCGTGAAACAAGACCCTAAAGACCTTCCACCGGCTTCAATCCTGTGGGATTTCCGTCTGCATCCGCAGTGATCGCCGCGACTTTTTCTTCTGCTTCTTTCAGCTTTTGGTCACAACGTTTCTTCAACGCATCACCGCGTTCGTACAGCTTTATAGAGTCGTCCAAAGCCACGTCACCACGTTCCAGTTGGGATAATACCTGCTCTAACTCGGCCATAGCCTGTTCAAAGCTCATTTCGTCTACGGGCGTATCACTCATGTCGCGGCCTTCATCAATTCGATCACATGTGCGCGTGCGGACGCCGCAAGCGCATCCAGATCATAACCACCTTCAAGAACCGACACCACCCGGCCTTCGCACAGGGTTTCTGCAAGTTTGCAGATTTTCTGCGTAATGGATGCGAAATCGGCTGCAGTCCAGTTCAGGCTTGCCAAAGGATCATCTTGGTGGGCATCAAACCCGGCTGAAATCAGGATCATTTCGGGTTTGTGGTCTTCAACACGTTTCAGCGCGCGATCCCATGCAGCGTGCATAGTGCGTCCATCACTGCCAGGAGAGAGCGGCAGGTTAATAATGGTGCCGTGTGGCCCTACTTCGTCGGTCATGCCGCTGCCTGGCCAAAGTGGGCTTTGATGGGACGAAACAAAAAGCACCCGCGGATCATCTTGCAGCAACGCCTGCGTGCCATTTCCGTGGTGAACATCAAAATCCAGCACCGCAACCCGGGACAAACCATGTGCCTGCATCGCATGTTTTGCGGCGATGGCGATGTTACCAAAGATACAAAATCCCATCGCTATGGCATGTTCCGCATGATGGCCGGGCGGACGGGTCGCCACAAATGCGTTCTTAGCGCCACCAGTCATTACTGTATCAACAGCCTGCACAGCGCCGCCTGCTGAACGGTAAATCGCGTCCAGCGAGGTGGGCGACAAGTAAGTATCGCCATCAACCCACGCGATATCAGATGCTGGAATAAGACCCGGAATGCTGGCGATGTATTCCGGGTCATGACATAAAGCGATCCGGTCATTTGTGACTTTTGGGGCCTCGATCCGTTCCAGATCCAAATCTTCCAAGGCACGCAAGATGTATTGCAGGCGAGCAACCTGTTCAGGGGCGCCAGGCGGATTGACGTGTTTCAAGCAATCGGGATGTGTGATCAATGCTGTGGTCAAGAGTTACTCCCTAAGGCAATCAATCCAAGTGTTGCGCTAAGTCGAAACAATGCGCCGGATTTCACAGTCTTAACAAGATGCACAAAGTCGTCGTCAGCTAGAATGTGGATCGGAATGGTTTTGGGGTCTGCACAGGCAATCAGCAAAACGTACAAATCGTTGTACCGTTCAGGAAAGGCACGCCGTTTGATTAAAACATCCGCCTGACTTGCCCGCATTTCATTCAGCTCACCGGGATAAAATGCAAGCATAAGGCGCCGCATGCGCCGGAGCGGACCCAAGTAACAAAGTACCAATAGGTCCAACAGCTTAATCCACGGTCAGCATATAGCCCGCACCACGCA
>CALHST010000417.1 GCA_938038825.1 uncultured Paracoccaceae bacterium
TTGGTTGCGGGAGTAGGATTTGAACCTACGACCTTCAGGTTATGAGCCTGACGAGCTACCGGGCTGCTCCATCCCGCGCCAAGTTCGAGCTATGTACTGCCAGTGGTCAGAAGGTGCAAGCCGTCTTCTTGCTGATTATGAGATATTTCTACATCCGGTACCAAATCATGTGGCGGAGCGACTTGATCTTCGCTGCGCGGGGACCCCGCGCGGGCGACTTTTTCGGCCAAATCCAGAGAAATCAGGGCATCCATCGCAAGTTTGAAGCGTACATCACGTTCGGACTGATTTTTAAGATCTGCAACATCCCATTCCAAAACGTCGCTGTCGGCAGTCAGAACCGTCGTAGCAGAGGCGCGGTTGCCAGTCAGGTATCCGACTTCTCCCAAAAAGATTCCATCAGGCAAGAAAAAACGATCACCGAATTTATCAACTGCGACGGATCCGTTGATCACAAAGTAAACGGATTTGACACGCGCGTTCTTACTGGTGAGAACATGCCCTGCTGGTAAGGTTTGTCGTTTCGCAACAGCCATCAATTTGCGAAAATCCCCGGGGGGCAGAATATTGAAATGTGCATAGATATCGCGATGTTTGCGCGGGATCGACAAGGGCGAGCTGCGCAGCCACAGGGTGAACAGGCCAAACAGGTTGGCCAGCCCCATCGCAACGCTTGTCCAGATCGCAGACCAAAGCGGCGTGTCGGACGCAATCGAATAGTACCAGATATACAGACAGGTTCCGACCATCACAGCCAAGCGCAATGCAACTTGGTTGATGATCAAGTACCCAAGAACAAATGTTACCCCGGCCGCAAGGACCACATAGTCGGGCAGTGCCATATTTTCCATAACAAACGCTCAGAATAAAACGCGGAAAGATTGAGAGACACTGCGCGAGGTTATTTGATATTGCAACAGATTTTGCGGATCACTGTGCGCTTCTTTGGTGTCATTCAGCCAAGGGTTGTCGACACGTCCAAACCCCAACGAAAACGGGCGCGAAAACGTGCATGTACACGTTAAAATTCACAGGCTCGTGGGTGGTGCCGACGGGCGGGATTCGATAAGCTGCGAAAGATTGGCAAGTCCCGCTGCGGGTGCCGGTCAATGACTGTAGCTTCCCAAGAAAGCAGGCCCATGACGTTGCAAGCCGGTGAACGAAAGATCGCAACAGGCTGGGCGTGGCGGCGTTTTGTTGCGACCTGCGTGACAATGACGTGTCTGGCAGGGGCCGTTCAGGCGTTCGATCTGCAATTGGATTTGCAGGGTGGCACGGATGGTTTGGATGCAGACTTGCGCGGCGCGTCGCTGTTGGCTGGGTTGGCGGACGAGGACGCTCCTGTTGGATCTGATGTCATTGCGGCAGCGAAGGCAGATTACCAACGTCTTGTTGGTGTCTTGTATGATCGCGGATATTTTGCGCCAGTCGTTTCCATTCGACTGGACGGCCGAGAGGCTGCCGGATTGTCAAATTTCGGGGGCGGACCAGCAGTTGGGCGTGCGGTGATTCAAATTGAAACGGGTCAGCCTTTTCGTTTCGGGAGCACCTCGATTGCGCCGCTTCCCCAAGGAACCCAACCACCGAGTGGATTTCAAGCAGGCGCGCCAGCATCATTGCAGGTGATGCGAGACGCGGTCAGCGGTGGCATATCGAGCTGGCGGGCAGAGGGGCATGCAAAGGCCCAAACGGATGGCCAGCAGATCACGGCGCGTCATGACCAGACCGTGTTGGATGCAACGATCCGTTTGAATCCGGGGCCCAAGCTGCGTTTTGGACAATTGCAAGTACTAGGCGAGACAACCATCAAACCGGAACGGGTCCGTCAGATCGCAGGATTGCCCACGGGTGATGTTTTCAGCCCCGAGGAGGTACAGCGTGCCACAACGCGGCTGCGTCGTACCGGCGCGTTCAGCAGTGTGGCTGCCAGCGAAGCGGACACAATTGGCCCGAATGACACGCTGGATATTGATGTGCAGTTGCAAGACGCCGTGCCGCGCCGTTTTGGTTTTGGTGCGGAAGTGTCTACGGAAGAGGGGCTTGAGCTAAGCGCGTTTTGGCTGCACCGCAACTTGTTGGGTGGTGGAGAGCGTCTGCGTCTGGATATCGAAGCCGGAGGAATCGGGGGCGATACAGGTGGCGAAGATCTGGAAGCGGGCTTTCGTTTTGTTCGGCCGGGTTTTCCCAGTTATCGCACAGACTTGTTCATTGATGGGCGAATTTCCAGCTTGGACGAACCCAATTTCTCGGCAGATACAGTGTCTTTGCAGGCAGGTTTGATCCACACGGCGTCAGAACAACGGGAATACACTTATGCCATCGGGTATCGCGGCGCGGATACCGAAGATGCGTTTGGATCGCGCAGCTATCGCATACTGACCGCGCCTTTAACCCACACCCGCGACTATCGCGACAATTCGTTGAACGCGACCTCGGGCTATTATGCGCAATTCGGGCTGACGCCATTTTTGGCGCTTTCAGGCACTGATGATGGGGCCCGCGTGTTTGTGGATGGGCGGATTTATCGCAGCGCGGGCGAGAATGACGCCGTAACCTTTGCTTTGCGTGGTCAGCTTGGCAGCTTGTTTGGCCCCGCTTTGTCGTTGGCACCTGCGGATTATCTATTCTTTTCGGGGGGTGGTGGCACTGTCCGAGGACAGGATTTTCAGTCGCTTGGGGTGGAACAACCCAATGGTCTTATCAGCGGTGGCCGATCCTTTTTGGGGGCATCCGCAGAAGTGCGTGTCAAAACGGGCGAGCGGCTCAGCGTCGTGGGCTTCTGGGATGCGGGCTATATCGGGGAAGAGGAATTCCCTGACGGCACTTCAGGGGATTGGCACAGTGGCGCCGGGGCTGGCATCCGATATGACACGGGTGTGGGGCCAATACGCTTTGACGTGGGAGTGCCTGTCAGTGGACCGGGTTCCAACAACGGCTTCGAGATTTACATCGGCATCGGGCAGGCGTTTTGATGGGACGGTTTGGATCTTGGGTTGCGGCTGCGTTGTGTTGCCTGTGGATGCTGGGTGTGGCCCAGGCGCAAGCCCAGTCTTTGGGCGGAGATCGCGCGCAAGAAGATGATCGCGGCTTTGTTGCGGGTTTGCTGGAAGACAGTCTTGGCGGCGAAGGCCGTGTTGTGCGGATTTATGGATTTGCGGGCGCGCTAAGTTCGACTGCAACGATAGACCAAATCACGCTTTCGGATGCAGATGGCATTTGGCTTGATATGCGTGATCTGTCGATGGAATGGACCCGCGCGGCCTTGTTGCGCGGTCGCATAGAGATTGCAAAGTTGACCGCCCGTTCCGTGGATTTGGTCCGCCCACCTTTGGCGCAAGAGGCTGAACCTGTGGCACCGGAAGCCGGGGGATTTGCCCTGCCAGAGTTGCCTGTGTCGGTGGACATCAAACTGTTGGATGTCGGGTCCATTTCGTTGGGGCCCGAGATCCTTGGTCGGCCTGCTCGGATGCGTTTACAAGCTTCGGCTGCGCTAATTGACGGGTCCGGGACTGCGATGCTGACTGCAGCACGCATTGACGGACAACGCGGGCAGTTTGATGTGAATGCGGCCTATGACGGCAGCACGCAACAGATCACGTTGGACATTGATTTGCAGGAAGACGCGGACGGCATCGCAGCCAATGCGTTGAACCTGCGGGGGCGTCCAGAGCTGGCACTGACGGTCAATGGTGTTGGCCCGCTAACAGACTTTGAAACGCAATTGAATTTGCAAACAGGTGGCGCACCCAGATTGGCGGGAACCTTTCGCCTGCAAGACACACCTGGCGTAGATGCGCTGGGTTTCGATCTGGATCTGACAGGGGATTTGGCGCCCCTGTTCCCAGAGCAATATGGCGCATTTCTGGGAACTGAATCGACCCTGGTAGCAACAGGGCAGCGGCCCGCTGCAGGTGGTTTGGATCTAAGAGAATTCACCTTAGTCACCGGCGCAACAGATCTGCGCGGCACCTTGGTTTTATCCCCGGACAATTGGCCAGTTCAGATTGACGTATCGGGGGCTGTGGCCACGGCAGATGGTGCCCCGTTGATGCTGCCTGTTGACGGGGGGCAAGTGTTTGTCGATCGCATCGGGTTAGACGTTCAATATGACGAACGGGTCAACGACACTTGGGTGACCAAGTTCGATATTCAACGGCTGACAGCTCCGGGATATCAGTCACAAGAGTTGTCTTTGCAGGCCGACGGAATACTAAGCGATTCAAAGGCGCAGCGTGCTTCTTTTTCCGGGGATGTTACCTTTTCAGCCGCTGGGCTGCGCTTTGATGATCCCGCGCTTCAATCTGCGGCGGGGCAATCCGTGCAGGGGCAAATGCAGCTGGACTATACCAGTGGCGCACCATTACGGGTGCAAAACCTGACCGTGTCTGGTAGTGACTATGCGCTTTCGGGTGATGTGCAGTTTAATGGTCTGAATGCAGAGTTCCGCACGGATTTTGACCTTGGTCTAAAGGCGCAAGATATCAGCCGGTTTTCCGGTGTGGCAGGCACGGCATTACAAGGGCGCGTGGATGTGTCCTTGGCGGGGTTTGCCGATGCGGGGGGGGCGTTTGATGTTCGGGTTGCCGGGCAGGGTGACGCACTTGGGGTTGGTGTGCCGCAAGCGGATGCGCTGCTGGCTGGTGTCACCCGTTTGGACATTTCCGCAATGCGCGATGCCACGGGCACCCGTTTGCCGAATTTGGAAATTCGCAATGAACAGCTGAGCCTGTCAGGGCAAGCGGAACTGGCGACCGGTTCGTCGCGTGTCACATTCAGCGCGAATATCCCAGATGCCGCGTTGATTGATCCGGCGCTTGACGGGGCGTTGGAGGTTTCTGGCGATGCCACGCAATCCGGTGAGATTTGGTCCGTGGATGTGACAGGGTCAGGTCCGTTTGGCGCGACGGCGCAGGTTAAGGGTGTTGCCACGGGGCCGACACCACGGGTGTCTTTCAGCGCAGGTATCCCAGAGGTGCAACCGCTGGTGCCGCAAATTCAAGGTGCGGCGCAATTGGATGGCACGTTGTGGCTGCAAGCGGGGACTTGGCGCGTCGAGACTGACATCGCGGGGCCATATGAACTAAAAGCCGCAGTCAACGGCCGGATCACGGGGGAACTGGCCCCGGATGTGCAGTTTGATCTGTCATTGCCGGACGTGTCCCCGGTTGCGCCGGGGGTCACAGGTTCCTTGGCTCTGCAAGGGCAAGCGTCGATGCAAGCAGACGGATTACAAGTCACGGCGAATGTTCAAGGGCCTTATGATCTTGCGGGCAGTGTGAAGGGTCGCGTGACGGGCGTTGGCGCGCCGAATGTGGCGTTTGATGTGGCGTTGCCGGCTGTCTCTCCATTAGCGCCGGGTGTGAGAGGTGCTGCGGCGATTGAGGGCCGCGCGTCGATGCAAGCAGATGGTCTGACGATAAATGCTGATGTTCAGGGCCCATATTCTTTGACCGGGACCCTGTCGGGCCGGGTGACTGGGGATGCGGCACCGGATATCGCGTTTACAGTTGCGTTGCCAAATGTT
>CALHST010000418.1 GCA_938038825.1 uncultured Paracoccaceae bacterium
TAAGCATATGGGATGGGGACACGCAGTTCATAAAGCTCTTAAGGCCGCGCCGATATGTGCAATGGCCTTGTTAGCGGCATGTGATGCGTTTGTCCCCATTGAGCCCGTATTAACGCCCCGAGCACGGCCGGATGGATTGGGCGTACCCGATCCGATTTCTGTGGCCCCTGCCCCGTCCCAAGCCAGCGCGGAGTTGCGTGTTTTTTACAACCGCGTTTTGAATGATGGCCTGACAAGAGGCCTGCTTCGAACCGATGGCGGCGGGCCAGATACCCCGTTCACCGCAGATATGCTGGTGCGTAATTTCGAACAGATCGCATTCTTTAACGAATATGAACGCGGCCCGCAGCCTTTGCGCCGCTGGCAAGCGCCAGTGCGTATGTCGCTGCGCTTTAGCCCATCTGTCTCGCGCGCAAATCAAACACGTGATACAAACGAAAGCATCCGGTATGCCGCACGGCTTGCCCGAATTACCGGCCACCCGATTTCCATCAACGACTCAAACCCGAACTTCCACGTCTTTTTTGCCGGAGAAGATGATCGCGCCAGTGTTTTGGATCAAATCCTAAGGATTGAGCCGCGCATTGATCAGGCCACGTTGAGTACCATCCGCGACCTACCCCGCGAAACCTATTGTTTGGTGGTTGCCTTTACCACTGCGGGCCAGCCGGGGGTCTATACACGCGCGATTGCCCTTATCCGGTCCGAACAACCCGACCTTATGCGGCAATCCTGCATTCATGAAGAATTGGCGCAAGGCTTGGGGTTGGCCAATGACAGCCCTTTTGCACGTCCGTCCATTTTCAACGATGATGATGAATTTGCTTTGCTGACGGATCACGACGAAAAGCTTTTGGCGATGTTGTATGACCCGCGCTTACCGGTTGGTGTCGGCGCGTTGAATGCCCGCCCGACCTTGCGGATACTGGCTGAAGAGTTAACAAACCCGGGCAGTTAAACACCTATTTTCTTAAGTATTTTAACGATCAATAGGCCCCAGTCGTACGCTCACTCAGCCATATTTTCCCAACGTACACCTGTAGCGGGCTCGGCAATTCTGCGACATTTGCTGACTTTGATGCAGCAAGCGCAGGCAATTAACACTTTGTTAACAGTTAGCACGTTAACGAAGTTTAATGTGTTGGGTTCACCCTTGGGAGCGCCTTGCTTCGTACAATCCAACAACACAAAAGGCCGTTCGGCCCCGTTTGTAAGTTCGTTCGATTGCTAGCACATTGTTGATCTTTCACCCAACCCCAGCGCGCCCATGAAGCAGAGTTTCTCGACCAAAACGACAAAACGTAAGCCTGCGGTGACGCCAGATCTGCCGAAATCGGTGCTGACGTGGCAAATCCTGCTTGCGGGTGCGCTATTGTTTACCTCCGCTCTCGCGGTTGTTTATCAAATTGATCGTCAACAAACTTACCTGCATCAATTGAAGGTTAAAAAAGACGCCGCAAAAACGGCCAGTCCGATTTCAGATATGATTGCATACGAGATCAACAAACGTCTTGTGTTGGTCCGCGCGCTCGAAGCTTTCAACGCATCCCGCGAAGGCTTCACAGAAGATGACTTTGTCGGGTTCACAAGCGAATTGGAAGCTGAAGACGACAAGATCATTTCTTTGCAACTTGCACCCAATGGTGTGGTTGCCCACGTATCAAAACCGGAACGAAACGCCGATGTTATCGGGCATAATCTATTGGCGGACCCGGCGCGCGCAGCTTTGGCACTGCGGTCAATGGAAACTGGACAGTATGTTATCGTGGGCCCTGTGACGTTGAAGCAAGGGGGAACTGGATTGATCGCCAGAAAGCCATTGTTCATCAGGGACAGCGTGGCGGAAAAATCGTTTTGGGGATTTGCGACTGTTGTTATGGATTTCTCGGTCGTCACAGATGTGTTTTCCGCACTGCCTGAAGACAATCGGTTTCAATATGCACTCATGAGCCAACGTAACCGGACTATGGATAACCAGATAATATGGGGAGACCGTGACCTGTTTGAGCAATCTCCTCAATTGTCCATGATTTCACTTCCTGCTGGAAACTGGATTCTGGCAGCAGTGCCAATAGGCGGATGGCCAACGGCATGGCCGTATGCCGTTTCGTTCCGTGTCGCCGCCTTAATCATCGCTGGGGCTCTCTCCGCAATGGTCGTTGCGTTATTGGCACGTCCTGCGCGTCTGCAAAAGGCTATCGACAGCGCAACGCTTGAACTGAAAACCAGCGAAGGCAAGTTACGCGCAGCCCATCGCATTGCCCAAATCGGTTTTTGGGAAATTACTTCAAGGGCGCATATCAACGCCTCTCCAGAGATGTTGAGCGTTCTTGGCATAGAGCCGAGCCAGTTTGACGGAGCCATTGATAGCGTATGCGCACGCGTAAAGCCGTTAGATCGCTCTCGCATTTGCGCCCAATTAAGGCTGGTCGCTGAACAGAAGATGAGCTTTGAAACAACGTTTGAAGTCACACGCAGCGACGGTAGTACAGCCGTTATCAAGATCACTGGGGAAGCCCCAAAATCTGACACCGGATCGGACGCAATGAGTTGCGGGACAGTGCAAGACATCACGGAACAGACGCTCAATGAACGGCGCTTGCGATCTGCTCAAAAAATGGAAGCCGTCGGCCGCTTAACGGGTGGGGTCGCACATGATTTCAACAACCTGCTGGCGGTCATCCAAGGCAACGCCGATTTATTGGAAATGACCTCCGATCATGATCCCGATCTTATCCAAGAAATTCGTCGCGCCTCGGAACGTGGGGCTGCATTAACACACCGCTTACTGGCTTATGCGCGAAAACAGCCCTTATCGCCAAGATCAACACATTTGGGAAATTTGGTGAATGGCATGTTCGGCCTGTTATCGCGGTCACTGGGCGAGACCATTAAAGTGGACGTTCATGCAGACGAGAACCTTTGGAATGTCAAAGTGGATGCAGGCCAATTGGAAGATGCCATACTGAATCTGGCATTGAATTCGCGGGATGCGATGCCAGGTGGAGGCAAGATCAACATCCGAATTACCAATGTGACAGTGTATCCAAACGCAAAGAGTGAACGGCAAAAACAGATTTCCGGGGAATTTGTGTGCCTAACGGTGTCCGATACCGGAGCAGGGATGGATCCTGAAACGCAGACACGGGCGTTTGAACCATTTTTTACAACCAAGGAGATCGGAAAAGGGTCTGGGTTGGGTTTGTCGATGGTCAGCGGGTTTGTCGCTCAATCCGAAGGCCGGGTTGACTTGTACAGCGAGCTTGGCTTTGGAACCGTGATCAACATCTATTTGCCGCGCAATGTGACGCAAGAGTTCCCGGTTGAAACAGACCAGACTGTTTCGCAGATCCCCAAAGGCAACAAAGACGTTGTGTTGATCATAGAAGACAACCCAAGCGTCCGCGCGATGGTGTCCCGCACTGTGCGCGACTTGGGATACGTCACATTGGAAGCAGAAGATGTCAAAGCAGCACGCCTTGTGCTGAACTCGGGCAAACAAGTCGATATTGTCTTGTCTGATATTGTGCTGCCTGGTGGAACAAGCGGATTAGATTTTGTTCCGGAAATTCAACGCAATTATGCAAACACTGGTGTGGTTTTAATGTCTGGGTATCCCGCAGAGGATCAAGCCAACGGACATTCCTCGACAACAAAGCACGCATTTTTGCGCAAACCGTTCCGAAAGATCGATCTTGCCATCGCTTTGGATAACGAACTGAAGAAGCAGGCGCCCGTTCGAATAAGCGCTGCGCAAAAGACTGCTGCCTTAGCCTACTGATTGCCCAGCTACGTATGTGCGCCGGCAAATCTTATGTCAAAGACACAGAACACACGGCGTTTCATCCAGCCGTGAATGGCGTTCATCAATAACCGAACCAGTTGGCGGCTTGATTGCCAGCCACTGTCTCTGACACATATTCTCTGGTTCAAAATCTTGCCTTTTATGAACCATGACCAGCGCGCGCCGCGCCCTCGTGGTGCGACTTAAACAAACTTCCCCTCTGCTCTGGGTGGCGGTGGCGCAAATCCTATGGCAACATGGTGCAAACACTTCTTTGAGCGGAGGCTCTTTTCATGGGTATCTTTGATTTTCTGTCTGGTGAATTCATCGACGTCATCCATTGGGTGGATGACAGCCGGGACACAATGGTGTGGCGATTTGAGCGTGAAGGCCACGAAATCAAGTATGGCGCCAAGCTGACTGTGCGCGAAGGCCAAGCCGCGGTCTTTGTGCATGAAGGCCAACTAGCCGACGTGTTCACACCCGGCCTTTACATGCTTGAGACCAACAACATGCCCGTCATGACGACGTTGATGCATTGGGATCATGGTTTCAAAAGCCCGTTCAAATCCGAAATCTACTATGTGAATACAACGCGGTTCAACGACCTGAAATGGGGTACCAAGAACCCAATCATCTGTCGGGATCCAGAATTTGGCCCCGTGCGCTTGCGTGCCTTTGGTACGTATTCCGTGCGCGTGACGAACCCTGCGAAATTCCTGATTGAAATTGTGGGCACCGATGGTGAATTCACAATGGACGAGATCAGCTTTCAGATCCGTAACATCATCGTTCAGGAATTTTCGCGAACATTGGCAAAGTCTGGCATTCCCGTGCTCGACATGGCGGCGAATACCCGCGAGTTGGGCCAATTGGTGGCCAAAGAGATCGAAGCGCAATTGGCTGACTACGGTCTTAGCTTGCCTGAGCTTTACATCGAAAACATCTCGCTCCCGCCCGCCGTGGAAGAGGTGATGGACAAGCGCTCCTCGATGGGTGTGATCGGGAACCTCAACGAATACATGCAGTTCCAAACGGCCGAAGCACTGGGTCGTGGCGGCGATGCCTCTGCTGCGATGCAGGCGGGAATTGGCGCGGCCATGGGTATGCAGATGGCCGGACAAGTGGCACATGGCGGTCCTTGGGGTGGACAGCACGCCCGCTCTGCTGCGTCTGCGCCTCAAACCTCAGCCCCAATGGCACCACCGCCGCCCCCAGTTGAACATGTGTGGCACGTAGCCGAAGACGGTAAAACACATGGGCCATATTCCAAGGCCCGTTTGGGTCGCATGGCGGCAGAAGGCGACTTGTCCCGCGACAGCTATGTCTGGACCCCAGGTCAAGATGGGTGGCAGCGGGCCGAGGACGTGTCTGAATTGGCGCAACTTTTCACCATCCTGCCGCCACCTCCGCCGGGTGGGTAAGCAACCTACGCACATACAGACTTGCTGACGCCTAAACGAACACGTCAGCAAGTCTGGGCAATTCAGCCCTGATCCTCGACTTAAGGCTTTGATAACAACGCCGCCTACTACGTCGATTTTTGCCACCGTAGCTGACGCCTCGGGCTGCACGACCAGGCCAAGATCACAATCGGAGTTAGAACAGGTTGTGATTACATCCCAGTCGAAAACAAAAATCGCACGAAGATCAACACGCCCCGGCTTTGCGACACACAGGCACCAGATTTCATGGCCCAAAGGTGCCAAACACGCTTCTGCGAGGGTCATGACATCAGAGTGAACACAGCAGTGTCATCACGGCCCTTCAAATCCCACACGGGTTCGCGATAAGAAAGGTCCACGCCTCACGGCAGAATCTGACCGCATTCGCAAGGATCACAGCGCCCATGTCTGCAACACCACAATCCAGTCCGGACGAGGCCAAACATGTTCTGTTTCCCTGCGACAATTGTGGTGGCGATCTACGTTTTGATCCCGAAGGCGGGAACATGCTGTGTGATCATTGTGGCAGCTCCGAACCCTTGGAAGGCAGCGGACATCACCATGCCCCCATCAAAGAACTGGATCTAAAATCCGCGCTGAACGCCCAGCTTCCGCAGGAAGACATGGAAGTCACCCGGGTCTCTAAATGCCCCAACTGCGCAGCCGAAGTTGAATTTGATCCCGCAGTGCACGCCGCCGAATGTCCGTTTTGCGCCACACCTGTGGTGACCGGAACGGGCGCACATCGTCACATCAAGCCGCGCGGTGTTTTGCCGTTTCAATTGAGCGAACCCAACGCGCGCGCTGCAATGACTTCGTGGTTGGGCTCTCTTTGGTTTGCCCCGTCCGGTCTGCAGGAATACGCCCGCAAGGGACGGACCATGCAGGGCATTTATGTTCCCTATTGGACATTCGATGCAGATACCAAAACCCGGTACGAAGGCGAGCGCGGCACAGTCTATTACGAAACCCGAACAGTGGTACGAGACGGCAAACCCACCAAAGTGCAGGTTCCGAAAATTCGCTGGACCCGCACCCGCGGTCGTGTTGCCCGCTTTTTTGATGATGTTTTGGTCTTGGCATCCAAAAGCCTGCCCAAAAAATACACGGACGCCTTGGAGCCATGGGATCTGTCCGCACTGGAACCCTACACCCCCGAATTTCTGGCCGGTTTTCGCGCGGAAGGCTACACAATCAAACTGGACATGGCCTTTGACGAAGCGCGCGCACTTATGGCGCGCCAGATCGAACGGGACGTGAAATTCGACATTGGAGGGGATCGCCAAAAAATCTCGCATCTAGACACAGCCGTCAGCGACATGACATTCAAGCATATCCTTTTGCCTGTCTGGTTGGCGGCTTATAAGTACCGGGGCCGAACCTATCGCTTTGTCGTGAACGGCCGCACGGGACGCGTACAGGGAGAGCGCCCCTATTCCGCCATGAAAATCACAATTGCGATCATTCTATTCTTCCTTGCGGCTGCTGCCTTTGGTTATGTTTATGGGCAAGCCGCATGAGTGCGTCTTCCGACACGCTTTTGAACCTCGCACAGGCCCGGTTCTCTTGCCGCGCCTTTCTGGCGACCCCAATCCCACAAGACATCATCACACAGATTGTCGACACGGCACGCCATGTGCCCTCATGGTGCAATGCCCAACCTTGGCAAATCACGATCACAAAGGCCGCAGAAACGGACCGCTTCCGGGACGCCTTGTTCGCCCACGCACAGTCAGGCGCAGCGCCCGCGCCTGACGTTCCATGGCCGGAAAGCTACCCCGGCGTTTATGGTGATCGACGACGCGCCTGCGGCTGGCAACTTTATGATGCGGTTGGAATTGCAAAAGGGGATCGTGCCGCATCAGCACAAGAGATGTTCAAGAACTTTCAGCTTTTTGGCGCGCCACATGTGGCTTTGATCCACGCACCCAAGGCGCTGGGAACACATGGCGCCATGGATTGCGGGGGCTTCGTCACCGCGTTTTGCCTCGCAGCACAAGCCCAAGGCGTTGCCACCATCGCCCAAGCCGCCCTGACCACGTTTGCCCCGTTCGTCAAAAACTGGATGAACATCCCGGCGGATCGCAATCTGCTTTGTGCCATTTCATTTGGACGCGCGGACATGGATCATCCTGCCAATTCGTTTCGCACCCCCAGAGAGACCGCAGACGCCATCATTGATTGGAAAGACTAACCACATGCGTGCCCTTATCCAACGAGTCAGCCATGCCAGTGTGACCGTCGATCAGACAATCATTGGCGAAATAGACCATGGTTTGCTCATCTTCATTTGCGCCATGCCGGGCGACACAGCTGAAACATCTGCCAAACTCGCCACAAAAATCGCCAAACTCCGTATCTTCAAAGACGACGGCGCAAAGATGAACACCAGCCTGAATGACATGGGCGGATCCGCCCTCATTGTCTCGCAATTCACACTGGCCGCCGACACCTCTCGCGGCAATCGCCCCGGCTTTTCCAGTGCCTGCCCTCCCAATGAAGCGAAATCCCTCTATGAGACCTTTGTCGCTGACATCGCCGCGCTGGGGATCCACACGGCCACCGGTCAGTTTGGGGCGGACATGTCCGTGGCCCTGACAAATGACGGGCCCGTCACCGTGTGGCTCGACACCAACGCACCTTAATCTCTTTTGGTCAAAAATACCTCAGAGGGAGCTCGAGGGAGACAGCGTCTCCCTCGTCAGCAAAAATAGATAGAATGCGGGTTTGACCCGCCCCGTAAGATCAGATCAAGATCACGGTTCGCGGAACGCTTCTTGTGATTTGTACAGGGGCTTCATCAAATAGCGCAGCACGGTTTTTTCGCCCGTGTGCAATTCAACGTCAGCCAACATGCCCGGACGCATTTCGATCTGCCTTTGGCGATCTGTGAGGTTGGCTGTATCCACCGCCAAGGTCACTTTGTAATGCGGCTCTGCATCTCGTGTCTGATCATCTTTGAACGTATCAGCCGAGATCACTTTGACCTTGCCTTTTAACGATCCAAAGATCGTGTAGTCATAAGCGGACAGCTTCACAGTCGCTTCTTGGCCAGGGCGCACACCCGCAATGTCCTTCGGCGCTACCTGAGCTTCAACAAACAACTCTTCGTCCAATGGAATAATCTGCGCGATTTCCTCACCCGGGCGCACAACACCACCGATGGTTGTCACGCTTAGATTATTAACAATACCGCGCAGAGGCGACACCAGAACTGTGCGGGTCAACTGATCCTGACTCGCTTTCAGATTTTGGCGCAACACAGCGATCTCTTTCAACGTGTCGGAATATTCCGTGGCACGGTCCAGCTCGGTCTGTGTAATGACCTCGTCGTGCCGGATCTTGGCATCCGCATAGGCTTTGCGCGCGCGCGTCACTTCAATCAAAGCCACGATGCGCTGTTCCAGCAGATCTTCCAACAACGTCTTTTCGCGTTGCGCCTGTTTCAAAACCTGCGCAGCACCATCGGCGCGTGATACATAATCTGACTGGCGCGCTTGCAACAATGTCCGCTCGGACGCGACGAGATCCGGCACGCGCACCGCCAAGGCTTCGGGCACCTGAAAATCAAATTGTCCGGCCAATTCCGCTTCCAACCGCAATTTGCGGATCGTCAATGCAGTCATCTGATCTTCAATCTCGTCTACCGAAGATTGGAACTGTGTGGAATGCAGGCGTGCCAGAACCGTTCCAGCCTCAACAATATCACCCTCTTTGACCTTCAGCTCTGCCAGAATACCCCCTTCAAGGTTCTGAATGATTTGGGGGCGCGATGACGACACCATGCTGCCTTGACCGCGAACGATCTCGTCCACCGAAGCCAAAGCCGCCCAAACCACGAAAACGCCAACGGACGCCGCGCAAAGCTTGATGACCCATCCGGGTCGTTCTAGTTCATCCACCATCTGATCCCGCATGGATGCATCATGTCGGCTCATGCCACGGCCCCTTTCATCGGGATCACTTTGCCGCTGAGATGTTCCAGGACTTTATCTTGCGGGCCATCCACCTGCATCCGTCCATTTTTCAGAACAAGTGTGCGGTTGGTCAGTTGCAGGATCGGTACCCGGTGCGTGGCAATAATCGCAGTGCGCCCGGTCATCCACGTTTCCAGTCGCGCAACCAACGTTTTTTCCAGTGTTTGATCCAAGGCCGCGGTGGGTTCATCCAGCAAACAGATCTTGGGGTCCTGCAGCCACAAACGGGCCCAACCAATGGATTGGCGTTGACCAATTGAAAGCCCCTGCCCGCCATCATGGATTTCCAGATCCAGTCCTTTGTGATGGCCCCGAACAAAATCACCCAAGCCGGAAAATTCCAATGCCTGCATCAAGCGGACGTCATCATTGTCCAACAGAGTCAGGTTCAGGTTGTCCCGCAACGTACCTGCAAACAGGCGCACATCTTGCCCCAGATATCCAATCAGGCGACGTAAGTCGCGCGGTTCGATCTGGCTCATTTCGGTGCCATCAATCAGCACACGCCCCGTATCTGGCGCATAAAGACCTGACAGCATTTTCAATAGGGACGATTTACCTGAACCATTGGCCCCAAAAACAGCCACTTTCTGACCCGGCAGGATTTTCAGGCCCGGCAATTCCAGCACTGGCGCGCCATCGTCTTCATAGCGGAATGTCACGTCACGCAATTCAAATTCACCCGACAAAGCGTCGCGGCGCAGATACGTGCGGTTTTCATCCGCGTCCTGCGGCGCCTGCGCGATGTGGTCCAACCCATCCAATGCCGTTTTCACGTTGCCCCATTTCGCCAATGTCCCTGCCAAACCGGTCAACGGGGCCAAAGTGCGCGAGGTCAAGATACCAACTGCAATGATAGACCCGACTGTGAATTGGCCTGCAAACACTAAAAACGTTCCACAAATGACGGCTGCCACATAAGTGGCTTGCTGCAGCCCTTGGCTCCAGAAAGTCAGCACAGACGCCAGTTTGCGTTGTTCAGATGATTTCAGGGCGGTCAATGTCGTCAACTCGCCCCACAAGCGCATAACCCGATCTTCGGATCGCGTCGTTTTGACGGTGTCCAATTCAAAGATGGCTTCCTGCAATACTCGCGCCGACTTCGCCGAAGCCCCTTGGGTTTCCTGCGTCAGCTGCATCATGCGCTTTTGCAAAAAGAACCCCGGAATTACCATCAAAAGCCCACCTGCAACCAGCACCCAGACCACAGGGCCCGCGATGCTGGCCACAAGGGCGAGGAACAGAAAAATGAACGGGATATCTGCGATTGTGCCGATGGTCGAGGCCGTAAAGAATTCTCGTACAGAGCCAAATTCACGCATCTGGTTAAACCGCATAGACGGCGCCATGCCCCGCGTATCAGATCGGGCGCCCAAGACCCGTTGCATCAACAAATGCAACACCGACAGCTCAATGTGACGCCCTGCGCCATCCATCAACCGGGCCCGCGCAATTTTGATAAACGCTTCCATCAACAGCGCCAGAACGGCACCAGCGGCGAGCACCCAAAGGGTCGCGACAGATTGGTGCGGAATGACCCGGTCATAAATTTGCAGCGAAAACAGGGCGACAGCCACGGCCAACATGTTGGCCACAAACGATCCCAAGGCGATTTCCGCCAGTTGTTTGCGAAACTGCGTGAATTGCCCCCAGAACCAATGGTCCTTGACGTGACGCAGCTTGTGCTTGCGTTCCACTTTGGAAAGTGGGGCTTGGGCCGTGACCACAAGTCCAGCAAAATACGGCTCGAACTCCCCCAACGGCACATAGGCACGGTTGTCGGGGCAGGTTTTGTCAAACACCACCAAATCCCCGCGTGACATGCCTGTCACCAGTAACACCTGACCGGACGTCATATAGGCCAATGCGGGCCATGTTGCATCGCTGACCCGTGCAAGCGGAGCCACCTCTGTCAGCAGTCCCGTGCGCGAAAGGCTTTGTGCAATTGCGCGCGCCTCTTGCTGGCTTGGCGCACCTTCTTGCGTTTGCGCTTCCAACACGTCGCGGATGTCCGGCCGGGACGCATCCACACCCAACAGCCCCGCATAAACAGCACACAGATCCGCACGCGTGTCCAATTTGTCTGAAAAGTCGTTGCGATTGTCCGGGGCGGGGATGTCTTGTGTACGGACCGGCGTCAACACACCCCCGGCACCGTTCTGAATTTCTAAAGTAAATGCCATCAGATCGCCTCACCATCTGCCAGCAAGCCCAACACCCGTGCCAATTCGACGCGCGCCTCTGCGGCCTCGTATTTCAGTTCGATTTCGCTTTCTTGCTGACGTGCAAATGTTTCATAGACCTGTACCACTGCGACGACTTGGCGTTGGCCGGCTTCGAACTGACGCTGGAACAGATCCAAATTCGCTTTCGCCGCCTTCGTAAGCGCTGCGGCTTCGGCGGCCTGACGATCCAAAGCTGCAATTTGGCTTTCCAAACGGGCCACTTGCCGGGCAGAGTCTTCTTGTGCTTGCAATACGTCGCGGTCGGCGGCTTCTTTGCTGGCTTCAATCGCTTTCAGCGTGGCCCCAGTGCCGATGCCTAGAAACCCATCGCTGCGTGCTACAGTGCCATCGTTGTTTCCAATGCGCGCTTGGGCCGAAATGCCTGGCAATTCATCCGCACGGGCCACTTTGGCCTCGGCAATTGTGCGCGTGCGTTCCGCATCCGCCAACACAAGTTGCAAGGGGCGCGCAGAACCGCCATCGACCCGAAGCGCACTGATACCACGCACGCTGTCCAAGGGGTGCACCGACATTGCATTCAATTCAGCCAGCGCCGTGCGCGTCGCTTCTTGGTTACGCACCAGAGATGAACGGATCTCGGCCACTTTTTGTTTAATGATATTCAGATCCGACATGTCCGAAACGCCGCCGCGCACGCGCTCGGTCATGATATACAAGAAGTGGTTCATGTCCTTTAACGTGGCTTCGTTCAACGCCACAGTTTCGCGCCCTTGCTCTGCTGCCAGATACAATTCTAACGCAGTATCCACGCGATCATTGCTGTCTTCTGCCAACGTCACAGCGGCCACTTCAACATCAGCCGCAGCAAATGCGCGTTCGCTTTTCTTGCGCCCATGATCAAACAGGGTGACGTCCAAAACCAAGCTGGCAACAACTGACGACAAAGACGTCAGGCTGATTTCAGGACCAATGCGGGGCAACCAATTCTTGGAGGCCGCTTCCGCCCGCAGTTTCGCAGCCCGCAATTCTGTTTCAGAAGACCGCGCGTTGGCGGCCAAAACGGCACTGGCCACTTCGTCATAAGGGCCATCTGCGGGCAAGGCTGACCGGCGCGCCACCAATTCTTGTATGACCACGCTTTCAGCCGCCACTTTTTCGGTGGTTGTCTGCGCTTTTGCTGATTTTCGAATACGCGGAGTTTGATCGGAGGGAGCAAGGCGAGAGACAAAACTTCCATCCCCTGTCCCCGCACCCAGACATCCGGATAAACCTGTCATGACAGCGCCCAAAAGCGCCAGCTTTACACCTGTGTTCCCCATAACCTGCCCTTTGGTTGGGTTTTCTTATTATTGTGGGGGCGGCGGTGCGGACCTTATTGTTTTTGTTTGATGGCCCGCCCGCGCCTCTCCGTTTATTGGATCAGATGACAGGCGGTTCTTCGACCGTTATATCGCTGTCTATGATCAGGGTTGCATCTCCTGCTTGATAGATTGTGCTGGCCTCGCCATTCACAACTGTAGTTCCTGTCACTGTTGCACCAGTGATCTGGACCGTATCATCGCTGCCGCCTGTAACGGTCAGCGAGTCGGTGGTTTGACTGAGCGCCTGAACATCCGCAGAGGTCAGCTGCAATGTGGCAGCTTCGGCGAATTGCAGGTCGACTGTATCGATTTGGTAATTGCCCAAAGCTGGTGCTGAAAGACTAAGCGTGCTGCCCGGGTTTTCATCATCCAGCGCCAGATAGGTCGAGGTCACGTTGCCTGCGCTGTCTGTGTCCGACACGACCAAGTCGGATCCATCCGGAACGCGCCGGGTAAATGTGTGAGTCGTTTCGTTGAAGTTTGCATCAAATGCATCACTTGCGCCCACATCCGCGATAGACCCATCAGCGGCCACTTCAGTGACCCCAATGTTTGCATTGTCACCCTCTGTGGCAATAGCGCGCAACCCTTGTGTGTCGCGGGTGAACGCCGCCACGACGGGCCCGTCTGGCGCATCGGTGTCGACGCGCACTGTTTGGCTGATGCTGTCCGTGTTTCCGACGCTATCGGTCGCGCTGACAACGATATTGGCGTCATAGGTTCCAGACCGGATAGATGCCGCTGGCACGGTCACAGACCAATTGCCCGCTGCATCCACAGTTGCTGTGTGACTTGTACCGTCGAAAGTCACAATTACGCTTGATCCCGGCTCAACCTGACCGCCAAGCGCCACGCCGTCCAATGCTTCAATCGCATTGATCGCGCCGTCACCTTCCAAAGTGCTGTCTGTGGAATTTGCGTCAAAGTTCAACGTGTTCACAAATGTATCAATGCGCACACCCTCGACGAGGCTTGCCATGTTGCCAGCCGCGTCTGTGGCCGAGACTGTGACACTTGTATCCAATTCACCGGTTGGCACTTGTGCCGCCGTAAAGCTGGCGGACCAGTTACCGTCTGCATCCACTGTCGCGGGTACGGTGACCGCGCCCAACGACACAAGAACCGACGACCCGATCTCGACAGTCCCCGAGACAACCACGCCGTCAGATTGCTCAACCGCGTTGATGATATTGTCACCTTCGACTGCACCAACGCCTATCGCCAAATTGTCCACTTGGGTGTCAACGCGCACGCTGTCGGTCACTGTGTTGACGTTGCCCGCCGCGTCCGTCGAAGTTGCACTGA
>CALHST010000419.1 GCA_938038825.1 uncultured Paracoccaceae bacterium
AAGACGACCATGCGCACCCGGTCCAATACCCGCGTATTCGCCATAATTCCAATAGATTAGGTTGTGCAAACTTTCCTCACCTGGTTGTGCGAAGTTGGACACTTCATACCGGGAAAGGCCGTGGGATTCGCAGATATCGACAGTAAGATCATACATGTCGGCCGCGTGATCATCTTCGGGTAACCCTGCCAGCTTTCCCTTTGCAAAGCGGTCTCCAAAGGCAGTTCCGTCTTCTATAGTCAGTTGGTACAGAGACAGATGGGAAAAGCCATAGCTTAATGCGGCGTTAAGCTCGGCCTCCCAGGCTTGGATGTCTTGATGTTGGCGGTCGTAGATCAAATCGAAGCTGGCGCGATCAAAAACGTTTTGGGCGACCTCCATTGCTTCTCGGGCTTCTACGGCAGAGTGCAGTCGACCGAGACGTCTAAGATCTTCATCATTCAACGCTTGGATACCCAAAGAAACGCGGTTTACCCCCGCTTTGCGGTAATCCTGAAATCGGCTTAGTTCGACAGAACTTGGGTTGGCCTCTAACGTAATCTCAACGTTATTTTCCCAGCGCCATGAATTTTGGATTCTGCTGATAACGGCGTCCACAGTCGAGGGATCCATCAGACTTGGAGTGCCACCTCCGAAAAAAATTGATCTGACGACATGATCCGGAAACTCCCGAGCGTATCTATCGATTTCTTTTAGATAGGCGTCGCACCATTCACTTTGCTCGATGGTTTTGGAGACATAGCTGTTGAAGTCGCAGTAGGGGCATTTTGCCTGACAAAACGGCCAGTGGATGTAAATTCCAAAACCGTTGTCCGCCATCACTTACGTCAACAACTCTGCAACCAGCTTTTCAATGGCGCGCGCGCGGTGACTGATTTTGTTTTTCTCCGCCCAGTCCATCTCGGCAAAGGTTATGTCATAGCCTTCGGGCCGAAAGATCGGATCGTACCCGTGTCCCTCACGACCTTTCGGTGGCCAAACCAGATCGCCGGAAACATACCCTTCGAATACTTCGTCATGCCCATCAGGCCAAGCCATGACCAAGGTTGCGCAGAATCGGGCAGTCCGTGGATGTGGAGCATTTCGTTCATTTAAAAGACGGTTGGTTTTTTCCATCGCCATCATAAAGTCACGGCCGCTAGGTGTTTCGGCCCAGTCTGCGGTATAGACACCCGGCGCCCCATCTAACCCATCGACCTGAATTCCGCTATCGTCGGACAGGGCAGGCAAGCCGGTTGCTTGACTCGCCGCATGAGCCTTGATCCGCGCATTTCCGACAAACGTCGTCTCGGTTTCTTCGGGTTCGGGCAAATTGTGGTCGCCCGCACCGCTTACGTTAATACCCAATGAACCAAAAATATCTTTCATTTCCAATAGCTTACCACTGTTATGGGTCGCGATGAGCAAAGACTTTTCAGTAAACTTTCGGGTCATGTGACCGCTGCGTTTTGTGCTGCTGTGAGCTCGGATACACCTTTTTCGGCCAAATCCATCAAATTATTCATCTGATCACGACTAAAGACTGATCCTTCGGCGGACATTTGCACTTCGATCAGTTTTTGACTTCCGGTCATTACGAAGTTGCCGTCGACGCCGGCTTCGCTGTCTTCTGGGTAGTCCAGATCCAAAACCGGTTGGCCCGCGTAGATACCGCAACTGATGGCTGCCACATTGTCGATGATGGGATCGGATGTTACGTCGCCAGCTTTGATCAATTTGTTAACTGCGAGGCGGAGGGCAACAAAGCCACCGGTGATAGAGGCGCAACGCGTGCCACCGTCAGCTTGCAAAACATCGCAGTCGACCGTGATCTGACGTTCGCCTAATGCGACGCGGTCAATGCCTGCGCGCAGCGATCGACCAATCAGCCTTTGAATTTCAACTGTGCGCCCACCTTGTTTGCCCGAAGCAGCTTCGCGGCGCATGCGTGTGTTTGTCGCGCGGGGTAACATTCCGTACTCAGCTGTCACCCATCCAAGGCCGGACCCCTTGATGAAGGGTGGAACGCGGTCTTCGATTGTCGCGGTACAAAGCACGTGGGTATCACCCATCTTTATCAGACAGGACCCTTCTGCGTGTTTCGTAAATCCGGTCTCAATCGAAACGGCCCGCATTTCTGAAATGTCTCGTCCTGATGGTCGCATAGTGTCCTCGCCTAAATGATGTAACCCCGATACCGCTTTGGATTGATCATATGCAACCCTGATTGACCTTTCCGATACAGGGCCTTTAATAGAACCTCACCTCAAAGGTCAGACATGAGTGACGCCCCGAGTATTTTGAATGAAATGAACGACCGTTCGCGCGAAGTCTTTCGTCGTGTGGTCGAGGGGTATTTGGAATCCGGGGATCCGGTTGGCTCCCGCACTTTGACACGGGATTTCAGTGAAAAAGTATCAGCGGCCACCATCCGCAATGTGATGCAGGATCTTGAATACCTTGGTTTGCTCGACAGTCCTCATGTATCTGCCGGCCGGATCCCGACGCAGATGGGTTTACGGATGTTCGTCGATGGGATCATGGAGATCGGCGTTCCTGATGAAGGGGACCGTGAAAGGATCGAATCCACGCTTGGGGATGACGCGGGTGATGTGGGATCCTTGTTGGATCGTGTCGGTTCTGCGTTGTCTGGTGTCACCAAGGGCGCATCACTTGTCCTGGCACCCAAGCAGGAAGCGCCGATAAAGCACATTGAATTTGTCCCCTTGGCCCAAGATCGCGCTTTGGTTGTTCTTGTGTTTTCGGATGGACATGTCGAAAATCGGCTGTTTACTCCACCCCCTGGTCAAACGCCCAGTTCTATGCGCGAAGCGGCTAATTTCCTGAATGCGCTGATAGAGGGGCGCACGCTCACCGATGTTCAGTCGGTGATCCAGGCCGAGATTTCACACAAGCGGCAGGAACTTGATTCGCTGGCGAGGGCGTTGGTTGAAGATGGGCTTGCGATCTGGATGGAAAACGACACAAGTTCAGAACGATTGATCGTACGCGGCAGATCGAATCTGTTGACGGAAGAGCAAGGAGAAGAACTTGAGCGGGTCAGAACACTGTTCGATGACCTTGAACGTAAGCGGGATATTGCAGAATTTCTTGAATTGACCGAGTCAGGTGAC
>CALHST010000420.1 GCA_938038825.1 uncultured Paracoccaceae bacterium
TCGTGCCACCGGACAAGACAGTACCCCATGTGTGAATACAAAACCGGCGAACCAGTGGCTGGCCCCATGACGTGGTAGTCCATGCGGCGCCCGTCGGGCATGATGAGCGTTTGGTAGGGCTTCCAGACTTCATCACGCCACCATGTTTTCGACACCAGCGAAGGCGTTGGATCGGAGGCTGTGGACGGCAGCCGTTGTCCCGGTGAAACGTCCCGCAAGGTCATGACCAACCGAATGATTTCGGATTGGGTGCGTGCATTCATTTTGGACAAGACGGTCTTGATCTGCCCTCGGACAGTGCCTTCGCTGGTCCCGCGATCAGCTGAAATTTCTTTTGCGGACCGTCCCTCGACCAAGGCCCGCACAATCCCCTGCTCGGCAGAGGTCAGGGCAAAAACCTCTTCCAGGGTTTCACCTAGGTATGTGTTCCAATGGTATTTGGTCGTCACCACCAAAGCGAGATTGCCCTGTTCGCTATTGCGTTCGGGCAATTGCCGGATCTGAAAAACAATAGGGGATGGGCTGTCTTCGGTTCCGACTTTCAGAAGGGATTGGGTCGGCTTCGGGCTGGCCAGCGTTTTGTTCAATGCGTCGAGTAAAGGTTGATAGGTATCGACCGGGACATTGACTTCGGCCAACGAAGCACCTTCGGTCAGCCCAAAGGAGTCCCTTGATCCGTCGTTGGCCGCAACAATTTGGTGGGACCTGTCGACGACAAACGCAGCAAGGCTCTCAAACGGTGCCAAGGCGCCCGTCAATTCTGAGAGTTTGTCGTTCTCTTTGTCGCGTCTTAGGAAGGTGTCAGCCCGGCTGATATGGTCGTGGAAAACAGTATCGAATTCGTCAAAACCTTCGAGCACCTGACGGGTCAATTCGCGGTCTAGTCCCGCATCGGTCCATGTTTCTATGAAATTCTCCAGCGATCGCGGGTCGAGGGCAATATCGTAAAGGGTATCGACGATGGCGGTCGACGAAAGCTCATCTTTGTGGTCGCTCGACACGTGGTGCCTCCAATTTGACGTAGTCGCACTATGCACGAAAATACTTGGTCGTTTTCATCAAAAAAAGATATGCCCGTCTCGGTTGATGTCACATCAGATCGAAACGGGCATATCCAGTTTCCGCCGCGGCTTAGAAAGAGAAACGCCGCTGCGGTATGCAATTTCTTATGAAATGGCCATTCCACCCCCGAGAATGACGAGAATGGCGGCTAAAGAACGATTCATGATCTGCACCGCGCGTGGCGAGTGGACAAGGCGGCGAAGCTGAGCGGCGAGGCCGATCATGAGTGCCGCAGCAGTCGCTTCGGCCAAGAATGTGACACCAGTGACAAGCAATAAGTCGGGCATGACGATGGTCGTCATGTCAATTATCTCTGGCAACAACAAAGGAAAGAGGATCAGCATGTATGGTGACGAGACACATGTCAAAAACCCTGTGACCATTGCCAGAACGGCTCCGGTTCTGCTTGGGGTTTGTTCGCGGCTTAAATCCAAGCCGTTGCGCCACATACCGTAGGCAACCCAAAGGATGTATAGGATCATGAGAAACTTGCTGTAGTTCAACACTTCGGGCAAATCTGCCAACCAGACACTCATTCCAAAACAAACAGCTGACAAAATCGTCAGGCTTCCAAGCGCTGTGCCAAATGCAAAACCAACAGCGCCTGACAGGTCGTTGCTTGCAGCACGTGTCATCAATAAAATCATGAGAGGGCCTGGCGCGATCGCGATTGCCACAAGTGCTGTGTAGTAAGAGAAAATATCGACCAAAGACATCAGTTCGCCTCTCCATGCTGAATTGAAACGGAAGATGCGGTGGAAGGGCGCAACGACTTGACGGCGCGGAGCGTCAGTCCAATCAAGCCTATCGTGATCCAACTTGCTTGGATCAATGCGGACGACAAGTTGAACTCTGCCATCAGGCTGACGGCAACTAAAGCCGCGGCAAGAACGTTCAACAGTGAGTAGGCCGCGCTATTCCCGTTAAGCAGCGAAAATTGCACTGCACTGAAGGCGAAAATATAGACAAAAAATCCGCAAACCCCGGCAAGCTCAAGCGGCCCAAGGTTCGCCAAGTATTCAAAATGACTGTTCATGATGGTTCCTCTGATGTGACAATCAAAGGTCTAAGAAACCGCCCAAAAACCGGCATCTCCCAAATGGGAGACGGGCAGTCCTTTTTTGGTGCAGGGTCAAAGAAACCTGGCCCTTTGGTGCGCAAACGTTTGTAATCAATGTTAAATGGGTCGATGGTTGGCGCGATTACGGCGTCCCGCATGGGATATCGCCGTCGCAAACCAGTGGGGGTTAGACATTTGGTTTACATCGGGATGTTGCTGGCTGCGGTGCTGCTTCTTGCAGTTGGCTTTGCAATCTACGGACTTCTGGCGCCGCTGCAGGTGCATTTCAAGGCCATGTCCAGGGAGGTTCCGGGCGGAAACGACGCACCGGAGCTTGCTGAGCGGACATTTGTGGGACTGGCGCTTTCGGGTGGCGGTGCAAGGGCCGCTGTTTTTGCCGCGGCGGGGATGCACGAACTGGCCAAGATGGGACTTCTTCAGAACGTCACCCATGTCTCTAGCGTCAGCGGGGGCGGCTTTCCCGCGTCTTATTGGGCTATCAACGAGATGCCAGCTGAGCCCGGCGATGCTCTCGACCGCTATTTCGCAGCTATGCTGGAGACCGTGGCAAAGGACTATTTCAATTCGATCCACATGAACCAGCTGAGGCATCCTTCGCGCTTGATGAGCCCTTCACGCCGCCTGACGTCTTTGCAAGAAGGGCTGCAACAAGAGGGTTTTTTAAACCGGGGTTCGGACACGACAATAGCAGATCTTCCTCAATCCCGTTCATTCTACTTCAATGCCGTGAGTTATGATGCCGGGCGGCGTTTCGTCATCAGCAACGCGCGCTTGCCCCACCCGGACGATACTCTGGCAAGCAGACTACCGGGCGCCATCCGCGCATTATCTTTCTCAGACAAACATAAAAGCATTCCGGCTCCCTCGGACTTTCCAATTTCTTTGGCGGTGGCGACGTCCGCAGCCTTTCCACCCTATCTTGGCCCCTTGACGATAGAGATTGACAGGCCCGGGTCGGCTGAAAGCGAATTCTGGCACCTTGGCGACGGAGGTATTCTGGAAAACCCTGGCGTTGAAACTCTGCGAGAGGCATTCTATGCGACTGACAAGGTGGAGGGCCGAATATACTCTTTTGATGCCGGCCAAAGACTGCAACCCAGCTTCGCAAAGTCCGATATCAGCATTTTCAGTCGCGACTTGGTACAGTTTGTTGATGTAATATTGGAGTACGCTACCGGGCATCGCGCCACGCTTTACGAGGCTTTGGACGAAAAACATGACATCGCGCTAAGGACATTCACCTTCAATTACCTGGATGTTGAAGAACTGCTCGCGAAGGGCGCGCTTGAACAAAACGATCAGAGACTATGGAATTCTTGGGATGCTTGGCCGACGATTGGCGCTGCGACTCGTGCACAAGCAAAAACACCGGCCAGTCGCCTGCGTCAGGTTCCGACGGGGTTCAGTATCTCAGCGGACGACCGGATCCTCATCGAAGCCGCCGCGAGGACTTTGGTGCGTCACAGCGCTGGCAGTTTCGTGTGATCGAGCGGGTGAATTGCTTGTCAATCCAACTGATGCGGAAATTGGACCGCATCGTCAATTTAACATAGCTGTGGATGTCCGCTGGTTCTGCTGATCCATGCCAATCTAGGTACCGACAGCCTAACATGATCGTCTCCGAGAATAGAACGGAAACGACGTCCCATGAGGTGCCGAGGTATTGCCAAGATACCGGTGTCGGTTGGGATTACATCGCTCTTGGAAAAGCCGCTTGTACCTTTTGGTCGGTCCATCGGGGGTAAGGCGCAGCTTTTGGATGGGGTAGGCTGTGCCGCGATGCCTCTGCTGTTCGAATTGGGTTTGATCTTGCAGGTGGCAGCTGCGTAGTTCGCATAGGGACTTGATCCAAGACACCGCGGCAACCACTGCGCCCCGTCGAGTAGGGAATCCAAAAACGGGAAAGAAAAGAGTATGTTCGGGGTCACTTAGGATACAGGGTTCAAAGTCATTCAGCTCGATTTTCTTATCTGTTTTGTCTGATATGTGCACGCAGAACTGCTTTGGTTATTCCATTATGCTGCGCGAGTGCGTTGAGTGACGCGTTCTGCGCTGCTGTTTTTAACAGGGCCCACCAGTGGTTTGGAATTTAAGGCGCTGCGACGTACGTAGTTCTTGATCTGCGCACCTTTCAGAATCGGAAATACCGGCTCGCCCATACGCTCTGTATCCAATGCATGCCTTAAGCCAGATATTTTCATCCGCGATATTGCCGGTAGTGCCTTCAGCGACATTGGCGCGATCAAAAGACTTTCAACCCATACCCCATTTGCACGGATGACTTGATGTCGCGAAAATAGCATGTGCCAATAGGTGACAGTGTCTTGAGTTTCTTCGCGTTTTATTCCTGGCAAATCGACAAGATTTTTCGCCGCTGTCAATGCGTTGTCACTTCCGACCATGCGGCGTGCAATTGGGGACGACATGAGGATTCTATGCTGCGGGGAAACGCGGAGAGTTCGGACCGGTAGCCCATTACCCAGAGATCCGTGTTCAAACGTAATGGCGGCTGTTTTCTCTGTTGGTCGACAGGTTTGAGACCCCAGCATCAACAAACTCTGATATCCGTCTGTAAGGGTCTCGACCATATCGCCTGGTTTAATTGCCTCGACAGGTTTTTGTCCGTCAGACGTTTGGATCAGTGTTCCCGACGTCAAGCAGACGATATCAAAGGTAAAGGACTTATCGCTGGCCGATGCTCCGCCATAATCCGATTTGACGACCGAAACCAACTCGATTGCTTGAACACTTTCCCCTTCGAGGATGTCACCTAGGACAAAGACATCGCCATTGACGAATTGATAAGTAATGGCAGTCGCATTGTAGGTTGTCCCATCGCCCCGCGTGACGATGACAGAATATTCAAGGGACGAGTCGAGCGTCGAGAACGTTGACCCGGACCCAGCGTCGTAGGTTATAGCCTCGGATGGGCCGATTTCATTATCGTATAAAATTCCATCATCATTTACGTCATTTACGGTCAAACTGACTTTGGGAATATCTGTGTAACTTCCAAGAAGGTTTGCCGCATTCTCTGCATCTTGGTCGCCTTCATTAATGTCGACATCCATGAAGTTTCCCAAAAATATGGTGTCGAAATTGTATTGTGGCATGCGGTCCTCAAAGAAGTCATCGTCAAGGCCTGCTTATAATGCGGGCACTTTAATTTTCGGTTAGGTAGCGGCCAATCAGTTGTGGTCGCAGCCTTGATGCGTCGACACGCTTCTGTTTGTCGCGGAAGACCTTTTTTTGTGCGAGTATGTGGTCGGATCATTCGGCGCTCTATTTTGCTTTCAGTTCACATGCCTTCGAAGACAATCGCGGTGTTGTGGCTGGAATTTGGCGAGGCTTTACGCGTCAGTTCCTGCGTCATTGGTGCTGTGTATTTTTGGGTATGAGCATCAGGAATTGAGAGAAAAACGCGGTTTTCGCTTAAAATTTGCCTACATTTTGGCACGAAGTTGCCGGGTTGGAGTGATAGCGAGAGCAAGAGGAGACATTGGATTAGGTCAAACAGGCAAACATACTTGGCTGAAAACCTGTGTCATCGTAACAAGAATAATGAGGCTTGGGCTTGCCCGATTTGACCTTCAGCATCTACCGTATCACCAATATCGGTGG
>CALHST010000421.1 GCA_938038825.1 uncultured Paracoccaceae bacterium
CCTGCTGAGCGGGGGCTCCCTCTATTGGGTCATCAAAGGGCTGGTGCAGTGCCGCCAACAGATCGTCCGACTTGATGAAGTGATTGGCGAGGATGGTATCCGTCGCTGCGCCATCGTGCTGGATAGCGAGGTGCATCGCACCGCATCTGCACCAAAGCGTCCCTTCCAAGGTTGGCGTTATTTGAAGCCGCAAGACGCCCCCCCTGATCTTGCCAAGGGCCGCGAGGCGGAACCTGCTCTGCCACCAGAATTGAACCGGGCGCTGGCCGAAATTGGCGTGTTGTAACATGCCGTCCGATGCGTTGACGCGTGCCGATGCCGACAGCAAACAATCAAAATACCAACGCGATTCAGACACCCGAATTTTGAGCCTTGTTGGCGTGAAACGGCAACTGGCGAATTTACGAAAAACGACGCCTGTGCGGGGCGTTAACCTTCGATCAAGACGCAATGTGGTTGCGCCCATTGGGCTGGGTGTCATACATAAGCGGCACAGTCAGATAGGAGTGCGCACATGCGCCGCGTAGTTGTCACGGGGCTGGGGATTGTCTCGTCCATCGGAAACAATGCCGCCGAGGTTTTGAAAAGTCTCAAGGCAGGCACGTCAGGCATCGTCGCGTCCGAGGCCATGGCCGAACACGGCTTTCGCTCTCAGATTGCGGGCACGCTAAAACTGGACGTCGCCGAACTGGTCGACAAACGCACATTGCGTTTCATGGGGCCCGGTGCCGCCTATGCCCATATTGCGATGGCCGAGGCGATTGCAGATGCAGGCTTGGAAGACAGCGACATTGTCAATCCACGTACAGGGCTTGTCGCAGGGTCCGGTGGGCCGTCTACATCAGCAATGCTAGCCGCACATCAGACAGTATTGAAAACCGGTGCAACCAAACGCATTGGCCCCTTTGCGGTGCCAAAATGCATGAGCTCCACGATCTCAGCCAACCTTGCAACGGCCTATAAAATCAAGGGTATTAACTACTCGATCACCTCGGCTTGTTCCACGTCATTGCATTGTATCGGCAACGCGGCCGAGCAAATCATGATGGGCAAACAAGACGTTATGTTCGCTGGCGGCGGCGAAGAACTCGACTGGACGCTGTCCTGCCTATTCGACGCGATGGGCGCAATGAGCTCCAAGTACAACGACACACCTGCCCGCGCATCCCGCGCCTTTGATGCGGATCGCGATGGGTTTGTGATCTCGGGTGGGGGCGGCATTGTTGTGCTCGAGGAATTTGAGCGGGCGAAAGCACGTGGCGCGACGATCTATGCCGAGGTGACCGGATACGCCGCCACATCAGATGGTCACGACATGGTGGCCCCGTCTGGCGAAGGCGGCGAACGTGCGATGCGCGCGGCATTGGAAACGCTGCCCGAAGGCCGCAAGGTCGGGTATATCAACGCTCACGGCACCTCGACTCCTGTCGGAGATGTCGGCGAAGTCGAAGCCGTGCGGCGCGTATTTGGCGATGCGGCCCCCGTGATCAGTTCCACCAAATCAATGACCGGTCACGCCCAAGGTGCCGCCGGAGCACTAGAGGCGATCTTTAGCCTGTTAATGTTAAAGCATGATTTCATAACCCCTTCAATTAACGTTGAAAATTTGGACCCTGCGCTAAAGGATCATGAAATTGCGACGACGCTGCAAGAGACTGCGGGCCTGGACAGCGTGATGACAAATTCTTTCGGCTTTGGCGGAACAAACGGGTCGATGATCCTATCACGTAATTTGGATTAAGAGAGCGCTATGACGAACCTTATGCACGGAAAACGCGGTCTCATCATGGGCGTGGCCAATGAACGCTCTATCGCTTGGGGGATCGCCAAAGCGCTGTCCGAAGCGGGCGCCGAACTGGCCTTTACCTATCAGGGCGAGGCTTTTGGATCGCGTCTCAAGCCGCTTGCTGAAAGCGTCGGCAGCGATTTTATGGTGGACGTGGATGTCACCGACGACGACAGCCTGGACGGCGCATTTGAACAGCTTTCCGCGCGTTGGCCCACGATCGACTTTGTGATCCATGCCATTGCTTTTTCAGATAAATCCGAACTTACCGGGCGCTTTCTAAACACCAGCCGTGCAAATTTCAAACATTCTATGGATGTCAGCTGTTACAGCTTTATTGAGGTCGCGCGGCGCGCGCATCCGATGATGAACGAGCACGGCGGCACGTTGATCACGCTGACCTATCAGGGATCTAACCGCGTCGTGCCCAACTATAACGTGATGGGCGTTGCAAAGGCCGCACTGGAATCCACGACCCGCTATTTGGCGAATGATCTGGGGCCGGAAGGCATCCGCGTGAACGCCATCTCTCCGGGACCGATGAAAACGCTGGCTGGCGCTGCGATTGGTGGCGCGCGCAAGACCTATAAACACACGGATCAGAATGCGCCCCTGCGCGCCAACGCGACCTTGGACGCCGTCGGCGCAACGGCTGTTTATTTGTGTTCGGATGGCGGTGCGTGCACCTCTGGCGAAATCATTCGTGTGGACGGCGGCTTCCACGTTCTGGGTATGCCGCAACAAGACAACCTATAACACAATGCCCTTCCGGCGTGGCCAAGCATGGGGGATCGATTTTTTCCTTGCTTGGTGTCTGTCTTTACCGTTGCTTTGGGCGGCCTGGGACAAAATCGCCCTTGGCGTTCTGCCCGCGACGTTCATCTTGATGTTTGCCAGCATTGCAATGCGTGGCAATACGCCGGGAAAGCGGTTGCGTGGATTGATGGTAACCGGATCGGGTTGCATCATCTGCCGCGAGATTCGTCGCAACGGCTGGCTTTTAACTTTCGGTTTTTCAACTGCTTTTCACTCATTCCTGCCAACTTGGGCATTCGTATCTCTGATTGCAGTATCTGTGATCAGCGCCCTGCGCAGCATCGCGTGGCCCTTGTATCAAGGACTGGAAGACTTTCCGCATAACACAGCAACGAATTTCGAAACTGTCGTTCTGCGCAGATTTTGAAACTGCGTTCTTTGCCCTTCCGTATCGGAAAATCCCGTGTCACTGTATCGCCAAAGGAGACCCGTCATGCCCATCACCACATGTGTTTTTGATGCCTATGGCACCCTGTTCGATGTTGCCGCCGCCGCACGTCAGGCCGCATCAGAGCCCGAGTTCCCGCAACTCAAGGACACGTGGCAAAGCGTGGCGGAATTTTGGCGTCAAAAGCAATTGCAATACACATGGCTGCGCGCAGTGACCGGGGATCATACAGATTTCTGGACGGTTACTCAGGACGGCTTGGATTGGGCGTTGGAACGCACTGGGTTGGACGGACATGTCCCACTTCGGGAGCGCCTGCTGCAGCTCTATTGGGAACTGCAGGCTTACCCCGAAGTACCGGACATGTTGAAAGCCCTGAAAACCGCAGGAATGAACACAGCTATTCTGTCTAACGGCTCCCCCGATATGTTGAATGGGGCCGTGCGATCTGCGGGTCTGCCAGATCTGCTGGATGACGTATTAAGTGTTGAAACCGTTGGTGTTTTCAAGCCGCACGCCACGGTTTACGATCTGGTTCAGGCACGGTTTGGCGGCAACAAGGATAACGTCTTGTTTGTGTCCTCCAACGGATGGGATGCTGCAGCGGCGGCGGCTTATGGTTTCCAAACCGCTTGGGTAAACCGGGCTGGTGAGCCCATGGATCGTCTCCCCGGTCAACCGCATCACACTTTGAGTGACTTGACCGATATTCCAAAGCTCGCAGGTGTTTTATGAGCACGTTCACCACGTCTGACGGGATTTCTCTTTACTACGAAGATGCCGGAGACGGACTGCCGCTATTGTGCCTGGCTGGCCTGACGCGCACGACACGGGACTTTGACTATGTTGCCCCCCACCTGCAGGGCGTGCGCATGATCCGGCTGGATTACCGGGGACGTGGTCAATCAGATTGGGCTGATCCCAGCACGTATTCCCTGCCCGTTGAAGGGCGCGATATACTGGAGTTGCTGCAACATTTAGGGCTGCGCCAAACCGCGATTTTGGGGACTTCGCGCGGAGGATTGAACGCCATGGGATTGGCGTCTGTTGTTCCAGATATGCTTCTTGGTGTTGCGCTTAACGATGTTGGCCCGGTCTTGGACGACGCGGGGCTTGGTGTGATCATGACCTATCTGGGGCGCAATCCAGCGGCCAAAACACATGAAGAAGCCGCAGCAGGCCTTGCCCATGTTATGACCGCGTTTCCGGGGGTCCCAATGTCGCGCTGGCTGGAAGAGGCGCGTTTGCATTATCGCGAAACAGGCGACGGTTTGGAAATCACCTATGATCCCAAATTGCGAGACGCAATTGCAGCGGTTCAAGAGGCCCCAACCCCGGATCTTTGGCCGTTTTTTGACGCCCTGCCCGACCGTCCCCTGGCCCTGATCTGGGGCGAAAATTCGGATCTGTTGAAAGAAGCCACCGTAAAAGCCATGCAAGCCAAACGCCCAGATTTGATCTTGGCACGGGTGCCGGATCGGGGGCACATCCCGTTTCTGGACGAGCCTGAAAGTGTTGCTGCATTGAACATTTGGTCAGAGGCCATGCGATGAATATTGACATGATCCGTGCGGCAGCTGGCCGCCTAAAAGGCCATGCAAGACGCACGCCGATGCTGTCATCGCCGTTTTTGAACGAACTCGCAGGGCGCCGCGTTTGGATCAAGCCGGAATGCTTGCAGCACACTGGGTCTTTCAAATTTCGCGGGGCGTGGTCTGCGCTGTCTGCCATGGACCCCGACACCCGAGCCAATGGCGTCATTGCGTTTTCGTCCGGCAATCATGCCCAGGGCATTGCGCTTGCGGCGCAGCGCCACAGCGTGCCCTCGGTCATTGTCATGCCCCGTGATGCACCCGCACTGAAGATTGCCAATACGCGCGCTTTGGGGGCCGAAGTGGTGTTGTATGATCGTGGGTCTGAAGATCGCGACGAAATTGGTGCGCGCCTTGCATCAGAACGCGGATTGACCTTGATCAAACCTTTCGACGAACCACTGGTCATTGCCGGGCAAGGCACCTGTGGGCTGGAAATTGCGGAACAAGCCAAGGAACGTGGAATTGAGAGCGCACAGGTTTTGGTCTGCTGTGGGGGCGGTGGCCTGACCGCCGGAATTGCTTTGGCGCTAGAGGCTGACGCGCCCGGGCTTACAGTGCATCCAGTGGAGCCTGATGGATTTGACGACGTGAAACGTTCGCTGGCTTCTGGCGGGATTGAGCGCAACAATCGAACCTCAGACAATATTTGCGACGCCATCATCACACCGCAACCGGGAGACATCACGTTTCCCATTATGAAACGCCTTTGTGGTGCCGGTTTATCTGTCAGCGAAACGGATGCTTTGAAAGCCGTAGCATTGGCCTTCCTGCGTTTGAAACTGGTGGCGGAACCCGGGGGGGCCGTGGCCCTGGCTGCAGCCCTGTTTCACGGCGATGCATTGGAAGGCGACGATGTCATCGTGACAATATCCGGCGGCAATGTGGATCCTGACATGTTCAACCGGGCACTCCAAACTTTGCCCCAAGGGATTGGGTAATCCGCATCATGCCGTTTCTTGATGCATATGGCCTGCGCGGTGCTACAGTAACACACCCAATGCAAACGAGGCCTTCATGACCCGCTTCACCATCGCTAGTTTCAATGTGAAAAACCTGATCGGTGCAGATCAGGAATATTACCAGTTCCAGAAATACACACCGGAAGAATATGCGTGGAAGTCAGATTGGCTTGCTGATCAATTGCTGACGCTTGATGCCGATATTGTTGGCTTTCAAGAAATTTTTGAAGAATCCGCGTTGCAAGCCGTGATTGATGAAACAGATGCACGGGGCCAAGAGGCCAATGAAGCCCACGTTCCAGATCGCTCAAAACGCTATCGCAAGCGGGCGATTTTTCGGAAGCTGAAGTTTGATGGTTATGCCGAAGCCGCGCTGGCTTTTGCAGCCAATGTAAATGATGGCGCGCCGGGGCATCGCCGACCCGGGGTGGCGATCCTATCACGATTTGGCTTTGCGGAACCGCCAGAAGTCCTGCAAGACTTGGATACTCCGTTGGACATTCCGTTTCAGGAACTCGGCGGCGTGGATGGTGGGTCTTTTCGCCTCTCGCGCCTGTCGCGCCCCATCCTGAAGGCCCGCATTCCTATCGAGGGCACAGTGGTTACGGTCTTCAATTGTCACCTAAAGTCAAAACTGGGAGAGTTTCCCAAACCCGCCGGTGCAGAGATGGCCCCGGAGGTCGATCTCACACAATATGATCCTGCGGGTCGCGCTTTGGGGGCTTTGCGCGCCGCCTTACGTCGCATGGGCGAGGCCGTGGTTCTGCGCAGGGCTGTCCTGGAGGAGTTGAACCAGGGACGCCCTGTGATGGTTCTGGGGGATTTCAACGATGGCGAACATGCCGTGAGTTCCGAAATCATCTCAGGTGAAACCCCGTTTAAGAACTATTCATGGATGCTGCGCCACGACGCCAAGGCATCAAATGACCGCTACACCAAAGAAGAAAACGAACAGATTACAGAAGCGGTGGAATCTGTGCGGCTTCACTCAGCGGAAAAACTATTCGTCAAGAAATCGATGCGCGATATGGTGTATACCACAGCCTTTGGTGGGACGTTTGAAAGCATTGATCAGATCTATCTGTCGCGGCACTTCCTGCCGGAATGGGACAGTTCCTTGGGGGAAATGGAATATTTCTCCGTATTGAATGACCATTTAACAGATGGGGCGCACCCAGAGGCACCCTATAACAAGTTAGCCTCAGACCATGGTCAGATCATGGCCCACATGCGTCTTAAGGTAAGGTGAGCTTCAGCTCACGCATTGCGTGGCAAGGTCTGGACTTCCTGCGCGATGCGTTTTCTAACTTGGCGCGTGAGCTAAAGCTCACCTTACAGGAAAAGGATCCGTCGTATGAACATGGTTGATCTTGGCGATATTCGTCTGCATGCGCGCGTGGACGGTCCAGAGGACGGCCGTCCCATTGTCTTTGCCAACTCTTTGGGAACTGATCTGCGCTTGTGGGATCCGATCTTGCCGCTGTTGCCGTCTGGCCTGCGCATATTGCGGTTCGACAAGCGCGGACATGGATTGTCCGACTGCCCTTCGGCACCCTACAGCATGGGGCAACTTGTTTCAGACACAGAACGTTTGATGGATCATTTCGGATTCCGCGATGCGGTGTTCGTCGGTCTTTCAATCGGCGGCATGATTGCGCAAGGATTGGCCGCCAAGCGCCTGGATTTGATCCGCGCGGTGGTTCTTTCCAACACAGGGGCAAAAATTGGCACCCGTGAACTTTGGGACAGCCGTATCCAAGGCGTGAAAGACCACGGTATCGAAGGCTTGGCAGACGCGGTGATGGAGCGGTGGTTTTCCAAAGCCTTTCGCAGCACGCCGGACTTGTCGCTGTGGCGAAACATGCTAACCCGACAAGAGGATGCAGGATATGTTGGTTGCTCTGCGGCAATTTCGGGCACCGATTTTTATACGTCCACAGCGGCCCTGCGCCTGCCAGCTTTGGGGATTGCAGGATCCGAGGACGGCGCGACGCCGCCGGATCTGGTGCGCGAAACTGTCGATCTGATCCCTGGCTCCAAATTCGCGCTTATTCGCAAGGCAGGGCATTTGCCATGCGTTGAACAACCCGAAGAGTACGCGCAAATCCTAAGCGATTTCATTCGTGACACAGGCCATTTGGAAAGCATGTCGTAAGTGGCTGGGTCAGTTCATGATCAAGCGCATCTCGCCGGTTTGTTTGATGCAGGAGAGGTGGCACGTTTGTTTTCCGCATCTGCAGACATCCGCGCGATGTTACTGGTGGAAGGCACCTTGGCCAAAGTTCAAGGAGCGGCTGGAATCATACCGGAAATCAGTGCTGCGGCCATTCATCGTGCCTCTTTAGAGGTGCAAGTTGATGCTGGCGCCTTAACGCAAGCGACCGCCCAGAATGGTGTGTCCGTTCCGGCCCTTGTGTCGGCGTTCCGTAGTGAAATGCAGGCACCCGAGCATGCGCAATTCATTCATTGGGGGGCTACGTCACAGGATATCATCGATACCAGCGTGATGCTGCGCTTGCGTCAAGCGATCACACTTATTCGCAGCGATGTTGTGGACACGCTGCACGCCTTGGCCTCCTTGGCAGAGAAACACGCGGCTCTGCCCATGGCCGCACGCACCTATGGTCAACACGCGGCACCGACGTCTTTTGGTGCTGTGGTTGCAAGCTGGGGGTGGCCCTTGTTGGCTGCGTTAAACGCTTTGGACGCGTGTCATTATCCTGCGTCGTTGAGTGGGGCCGTCGGCACAGCCACAGCGCTGGGTCCCAATCCAGTGGCGCTGCGCAAGGATTTTGCATCAGCCCTTAATCTGGCAGATCCGGGGCGCAGTTGGCATACTGACCGCACACCCATCACCGACATCACCCAAACTTGCACGGCGATGGTTACGGCCTTTGGCAAGATGGGCGAAGACATGATCGCCATGACGCAAAGCGACGTGGCTGAGCTGCGCTTGGGCGGCGCTGGTGCGTCTTCGACTATGCCGCAAAAACAAAATCCAGTTGTGCCTTCGGTGCTTGTCGCAACTGCGCATACGGTGCACGGGCTGAATGCCATTTTGCAGGAGGCGGCCATGCACAGATTTCAACGGGATGGCGTTGCGTGGTTCACTGAATGGATGGTGTTACCGCAAATCGTGCTAGGGGCCGCTTGCGCGGCAAGACACGCGGCGCAATGTGTGCCTGGCATCGCCCCCGTCCCAGATGTCATGCTGAACACAGTGACCAAAGACGGGTTACTATTTTCCGAAGCGCTCAGCTTTGCTTTGGCGAATATCATGCCGCGCCCCGACGCTCAGATTGCCGTTAAGTCCTTGGCAGCAAAGGTGCGTGACACGGGAACCCCGTTGCAGCAGCTCGCTGAGCAAGAATGGCCTGATCTTGCAAGAGCCGTTTTCGATCCTGCGCAATCGCTTGGAACGGCACCCGCAGAGGCACGCGCTTTTGCGCGTGCTGTGGGTGCCCTCTGACATGCGTCCCGGTGTCGTTTTCATTTTGATCACAGTCTTGCTGGATGCCATGGGCATTGGGCTTATTGTTCCAGTCATGCCCGACTTGCTGCAAGAGGTGAACGGGGCGGGACTTGCCTCTGCTGCGATTTGGGGCGGGATCCTGTCCACAACATTTGCCGCGATGCAGTTCCTGTTTGGCCCCCTGATCGGGGGGCTGTCTGATCGTTTTGGGCGACGTCCCGTCTTGCTGATTTCGCTGGTTGTTATGGCGCTGGATTATCTGGTGATGGCCGTGGCAGGCACAATTTGGCTGCTGTTTTTGGGCCGCATTGTTGGTGGCATCACAGCGGCAACCCAATCCACAGCAAACGCTTATATGGCGGATATCTCACGACCCGAAGACAAAGCCGCCAATTTCGGATTGATCGGCGCGGCCTTTGGCATGGGGTTTGTCTTTGGCCCCGTGATTGGGGGATTTCTTGCCGAATTTGGCACCCGCGCCCCATTTTATGCAGCGGCGTTCCTAGCTGCTGCAAATGCCGTGTTTGGCTATTTCGTTTTGAAAGAAACCGTCGACAAAACCCGCCGTCGCGCATTTGAGTGGCGACGGGCCAACCCGTTCGGCGCCCTGAAGCACTTCAAAGCCCTGCCCGGCTTGCTGCCTTTGGTATTTGTCTATTTCCTCTACCAGCTTGCGTTTGGCGTATACCCTGCGGTTTGGTCTTATTTTACCATCGCGAAATTCGATTGGAGCCCTGGGATCATTGGGCTGAGCCTTGGTTTGTTTGGGATTTCCTTGGCCGTGGTACAGGGTGGGTTGATCCGCCCCGCATTGCGCATTTTGGGTGAACGTGGAGCGGTCATTTGTGGACATGCCGCTGATGCGGTCGTCTTTGTGTTGATCGCGATTGTCAGTTCCAGCACTGTGTTGCTGATTTTGACCCCACTCGCAGCCCTGCCCGGTGTGATCACACCTGCCCTTCAAGGGATCATGTCAAAAGCCGTCAGCGATGATGCGCAAGGTGAATTGCAAGGAGCGCTGACGTCAGCTTCGGCGGTGGCGATGATGATTTCGCCTTGGATGATGGCCGGTGTGTTTGCGACATTCTCTGGTGATGCAGCCCCCGTGTATTTTCCCGGGGCACCGTTTATTTTGTCTGCCGCCTTGATGGTTATTGCTTTGGTTGTCTTTATGCGCGTGCGCTTGCCGGAACAGGTGTCAGATAATTCCTAAGAGGTCGTTTTCTCTCTAGCTTTGAGGCCCGTGTTTGCGCAGGCTGGTGAAAAGCAATGCTCAAAGTAGGAAAAGCACGCATGCCCACGATCAAAGCAGCAGTCTGTCGCGAATTCGGCGCACCCCTGACGATTGAAGACATCCAGATCCGTGCACCGGAAGCAGGCGAGGTTGAGGTCACGTTGGACGCCTGCGCGATTTGCCACTCTGACATCTCTTATGCGGACGGCGCTTGGGGCGGCGTTTTGCCAGCAGTGTACGGCCATGAAGCGGCCGGCATCGTGACGGGTGTCGGCACGGGTGTCACAAGCGTTGCAGCAGGTGACAGCGTGGTCGTGACCTTGATCCGCGCCTGTGGGTCTTGCCCGTCCTGTGCATCCGGGTCACCCACCGTGTGCGAAACACCTTATGATGGGGCAGAAGGGCCGATCAAAACCGCAGATGGAGGCACCTTGATGCAAGCAATGGCTTGCGGTGGGTTTGCCGAAAAAGTGGTGGTGGATCAAAGCCAAGTGGTCGCAATCCCACATGACATGGCCAAAGATGCCGCGTCATTGATTTCCTGCGGCGTGATCACCGGTGTGGGTGCTGTTGTCAACGCAGCAGCCCTGCGCGCGGGCCAAGATGTGGTGGTTATAGGAGCGGGCGGTGTTGGACTGAATGCCATCCAAGGCGCGCGTATCGCAGGGGCCCGGCGCATCATAGCCGTGGACATGACCGAAGAAAAACTTGCGATCGCCAAAGAGTTCGGGGCCACGGATGGGGTTCTGGCGACGGACAAGGCGCCCTGGAAAGCGGCACGCAAGATCATGGGGCGCGGCGCGGACGCTGTGCTTGTCACGGTAGGCGCCATTCCCGCCTATGACCAAGCGCCCCAATATTTGGCTGGGAATGGCAAGGTCATTATGGTCGGCATGCCACATACAGGGGCCATGGCCCAATACGAGCCTGTGATTTTAAGCTTTATGAGTCAGGGGATGAAAGGGTCCAAGATGGGGGATGTCGTTATTCAGCGCGACATTCCTTGGATGGTGGATCTGTATCAACAGGGACGGTTGAAACTGGATGAGCTGATTTCGGGGCGTTGGTCGCTTGATCAAATCAACGACGCCATTGCGGACACAAAATCCGGTGCCGCCAAGCGCAATGTGATTGTGTTTCGATAAGGGGGCTCTGCCCCCGCCCCGTTGGGGCTCCCCCGGGATATTTTTGGCAAAAAGAAATAGAAGGCCATGAGATGAAGCTGCAGGATCTGGAGATCATTATCACAGCGCCCCCAGCCCCGGGTTGGGGGGGACGCTATTGGATTTTGGTCAAGGTGACCACGGCGTGCGGTATTGTCGGCTGGGGAGAATGTTATGCATCTTCGGTCGGACCTGCAGCGATGCGGGGCGTGATTGAGGATGTTTTTCAGCGCCACATGGTCGGGGAAAACCCTGAGAACATTGAGATGATGTTCCGGCGGGCCTATTCCAGCGGTTTCACACAGCGCCCAGATCTGACCGTGATGGGGGCGTTTTCGGGGCTGGAGATTGCCTGTTGGGATATTCTGGGCAAAGCGCGGGAGCGGCCCGTTTATGCCTTGCTTGGGGGGCGCATGTGGGACCGGGTGCGCTGCTATACCTATCTGTACCCGCTTGCTCAGCATGACATGGGTGCGTTTTGGACCTCTGCCGAAATGGCCGGAGAAGCCGCGTCGAATTGCGTGGCGCGGGGATATACTGCGGTGAAATTTGACCCTGCAGGACCATATACGCTGCGGGGCGGCCATATGCCTGCCATGTCAGACATATCCCAATCTGTTGCGTTTTGTGCGGCCATTCGCAGCGCTGTTGGTGACTCTGCAGACTTGCTCTTTGGTACCCACGGACAATTCACCACCGCAGGAGCCATTCGCTTGGGTCAGGCGTTGGAACCTTATTCCCCATTGTGGTTTGAGGAACCCATCCCCCCTGATGCAGTCGGTGAGATGGCCAAAGTGGCAAACGCTGTGCGCATTCCTGTGGCCACGGGGGAGCGGCTGACAACCAAAGCGGAATTTGCTGCCGTCTTGCGCGCGGGCGCTGCAAGCATTTTGCAACCCGCGTTAGGGAGATCAGGGGGTATATGGGAAGCCAAAAAGATCGCCGCTTTGGCCGAAGTTTATAACGCGCAAATGGCGCCGCATCTTTATGCAGGCCCCATCGAATGGGCGGCCAATTTGCATCTGGCGACGTCGATCCCCAATCTGCTGATGGCAGAAACGATCGAGACTCCCTTTCATGACGCTTTGATCAATGGGTCAATCCGGGTCGACAACGGGTTTGTGTCCTTGGGCGACGCTCCCGGGTTGGGGATTGAGGTGGACGAAGCCCTGGCGCGGGCTCATCCCTATCACGGGGGTGATCTGCATCTGCAAATGCAAGAAGATCCCTGTGACTATGTGAATGGCAACGCCTTTGAAGGCGGCGCACCCGCGCCAAAAGACTAGCCGCGGGGCTTTGATCCGTTAAGTGCGGGCCTGTTCAAACGCAGCCCACGCCTGTTCGAATTCAGTAAACCCAATGCGTTTTCCGCGCACCGCGTCCAGCACGACCTTTTCGGATGCAAATAAAGTGCCAATGGCAGATTCCAGATTTGGGATCACCTCAGGCGGCACCACCAAAGCGCCATGACGATCTGCATGGATCAGATCCCCAGGAGCAACCGTCAGACCAAAGACCTTAACCGGTTGATCAAACTCCAGCACATGCACAAAACCGTGGCTTGGACCAATCGAACCCGCCACGACGGGATAGCCATCCGGTAAATCGTCCAGATCCCGCATCACACCATTTGTAAGGGTGCCGGACAGATCAAAAGCCTTGTGGATGTTCGTGTTGATTTCGCCCCAATAGGCACCAATGGCATTTGGAAAATCCGCATCTTCTACAACACACACGCCGGGGCGTGGCCCTTCTGACATATATTTATAATAAGCCATACGGCGCGTTTTGATCACATCTGCCGCTTCGCTGGGAGGCGCTACAGCGGCAATGCGGGCCGTGCGGGCAAACCCAACCATGGCCGTCCCCGGGGCAGAACACTGCATTGTTCCCCGTGTAAAGGCATCAAAGCCACGTTTGCCTTGGGCGACCTCGATGGCGTTGCAAACGGTTGGCGTGTCGACCCGTTTCATCAAATCATGCAGAGAAGCGTCCATCATGCGTCCCGCGCCCCAGCCGACAGAGCTTCCAGTTTGGCATAAGCGATTTCCGGATCCACGGCACCAAATCCGGCAAAGGTTCCGAAACCACAATCTGACCCTGCCACGACGCGCTCTGCGCCGACGATATTGGTAAACCGTTCAATCCGCTGGCGCACCACTTCGGGATGTTCCACAAAGTTGGTGGTTGTGTCGACCACACCCGGTACCAGCACCTTGCCGTCTGGTATTTCGGCCTTGCGGTCCCGGAACACCGTCCATTCATGCGCATGACGTGGATTAGACGTTTCAAATAACACATAGCGGGCTTTGGCCGACATCAGGGTCGAAAACATGGTATCCATCGGCACGTCGCAAACATGCGGGCCTTCGTAGTTGCCCCAGCAAATATGGATGCGCACCTTTTCTTCTGGAATCCCGTCCAATGCATGGTTCAATGCCTCCACATGCCCTTGTGCGACTTTGACGAATTCTTTGTCGCTGAGATCTTGAAACAGCATATGACGCGATAACGCCAAATCCGGGCAGTCCAATTGCAAATCCAATCCAGCCGCGACAATCGTCTGATATTCTGCACGCATCGCATCCGCCAAGGCTTCAAGATAGGCATCACGGGTTGGATAGAAATCGTTTTGCAGGAACAAAGAAATCACCCCGGGTGACGCCGCATTCATAAAGCCGCGCGTTGCCCCGTGTTTGGCCATCGCCGCCTTAAGGTTTGCAATGTCCTTGTTCAGTTCATCTTGTCCTTTGGAGGCCACAGCGCTGGTGCACATCGGGCGCGCATATTTCGGCGTGCCGCCCGCCTCGGCCAATCGCTTGAGAAAGGTGGGGAACAGCTTCAGATCGCCCGGAGCATTGCGCGGACTATCACCGGAAAACCCGGTGTAGCGGTCTTTGACATACGTGGCATAGGAAATTTTTGACGTCTCGCCATCACTGACAATATCGACGCCAGACGCGACTTGACGGCGGACTGTGTCGTCCACCGCCTTGGTCATGGCTGCGTCAAATTCGGCCCTGTCATAGGGTTCTGCGTTTTCACGCGCGAAGATGAAATCCACCACGTCTTGAGTGCGCGGCAAACTGCCAACATGCGTCGTTAGAACAGCCATAGAATAATCCCTTAAGCCTTTTCTTTTTGTGTAACCCAATGTTGGTTCAAGCGCCACATGCCCCATGCCAATGGAATTGCAGCCAGTCCACCAAGCACATAGGCCAAAGGCTCGTCGCCGAATGTTTCAAACATCTGCGTATAAGCGTGTATTCCAACGAACGTCATGGCACCGTTGAACAGGCCCCTTTGGTTGCGATGGGCAGCCCAAGCAATGACACCGATCAAGACCAAGGCCCACAACACGGTGTAGACGTTTTCGCTGATAAACAAGGATGACTCTAAATAGGCGGCGCGGGCGGTCTCGTAAGTCTCGCGGGTGGCCCAATCCGCACTGCGATACCATGGCCCCGGCCCCCAAACTGTTTGCCCAACACGATCGCCCCACAATGACCCAACAAGCGCGCACATGTTTGCGACGATAAAGGCCATCATGCGAACAATCGCTCCGTGCCGAGCTGTGCGCTGTGATTTGCCACGCATCCAGACTGTGATGCCCACCATCAAAACAATCATCTGCAAAATCGACAACGTGCTTTCCGGCGAATAAAATACATAAGCCGCGTGGAAATAGCTGGTGCCCGTATCCAGAACTTGCGCAAATGGAACAAGCGCCAAAGCGGACACCAAGCGAACATCTGTCAGCCAACCAGCGGCGGCAATCACAATCGAGGCGTAAAGGAAAAAGGCTGCCTTTGGCCAACCAGCGATCTCACCCAGATCCATTGCAAAACCAATGCCCCAAAGATGCAGCGCCAGCCCCATCAACAGGATGGCCCCCTGAACAAAGCGAGTTGTTAAACCGGTGCGCACCAACGCCAATCCAGCGACACCAGCAACAAACGCGCCGCCGGGGATCATCAACCAACCCGCCATATCGGGATATCTTCCCGTCAGTTCCAATCCCGCGCCGCCGATCAGCATCCCTGCCCCGATCAAGGCCGCCGCATTTCCAAACATTGCATATAGCACGCCAGATCGCGCCAGCACCAAAAGCCCCGCCGCCAACAACCCCGATCCAACCACGGCAACCGACAGCGCGTCCGCCAGCCAAAATATCAAGCCGCCTGTTGTGGCCAAAATCCCGAAACACAATACCGCGTTGATTGCGAGCGACACCATAATACTGCGCGCGCGCATCTGTATTTCCTGAGCGGCGGCGGCATCAATCACCCCGTCATCAACCAAGTCCAATGTATTTGCGACAACAATCATCTTTTACTCCATGAACACCGTTCACTATTCAAATAGGGAGATTGAAGTCATCAATCAAGTATTTTTTGAACGGCGTTCATATTTTTCACTGCGTCCTAGGGAATGAAATCCAGTTCAGACCCATTCCAATACCAGATAAAATCACAGGCATTCCCACGCCCGGCCGCATTACAAACGCCAAGTGAACCCCCGACTTTCACACCCTGTGTGCCGTTGTTGAGTGGAATCAACGAAACGCCCAAAGCCAACAGACTTTCTGGACGCTGCACCAAGCCATATTTCCGACTGAGATACACATCCGCGGCGCATGTTGACGCCCCACAAAACGGTTGAGGGTGCCCATTGGTACAGGTGATTTTGCGCCAATCTATCACAGCGTCAGGGGCCAAATCACCGTCAATATTTCCCACAAGGATATGTCCCGGCTCGACCCGCATGCCACCGGAGCACGCTTGTTCGACTGCGGCTTCGGCAAGGTCAGCAATCGTATCGCCCCCGCGTTCTTGCGAACCCTCAACAGCAAATGGTAACAAAGCCGCAGGAACGGGATGCCCCAAACGCGCATATTCTGAAACACAAAACGCAGTTGCAGTTGAAAGCGCTTCGTTAAGGCCCGAAGCATCCACACTGTGATGCGTTCCGGCACTTGGGCCTACAATGATTTCTGTGGCGCGCTGCATTGCGCCGATCAACGGGTCGGACAGTCCGACATTCACGCTCCAAACAGACTCGAGTTCGCTGAACGATATAGCAGGAAATTGATATCCTGCCCGATCAAGCCACATGATCACATCGTTGCGCTGTGTGTTTCCATTGGCCAATGGAATTACAGTGGTCGAGAATTCAAAACGCACCGCATAAATAGGCGTCAAAGCCGTTTCATGCGCGCCGACTTCGACTGGATTGCGCCCACCCCTTGATGGCCCGATACACCGGATTGCGATATGAGGTGGGTTCGAAACCACGCCGCCATAGAACAAGGCGCCGTCATCCCGGATATCCGGAACCCAATCCGCGGCAACCGCAGACGTCAGCGCGCAATACGCGCCCAGGATTATGCAGATTAACCTGTCCATGTTGGTCCAGCGGGATCCCCCGTTGCCACCACATGATAAAGTGCTGCGTCCCCCGTCATAGACGGCACAGCGGCGTGATTCAGGCCTTCGGGAACGGACATCGTGTCACCCGGGGCCAAGACCGTGTCACCACCGTCCCATGTCACGCGCCAGTGCCCAGTGACAGGCATTAGCACTGACGGTACATCATGCCGGTGCATCGTGTCGGTTGCTGATCCCCGCGTGACCAAATCCACTTCAAACCCCGGTTTGTCGCGAATAATCCCGGTTTCCCCAATCACTTTGCAGGGCTTTCTATCAGCCAGCGCCACCATGTCCCAGTAGCGTCGCACATAGCCGCCTACGACGTTCATCGTTGTGGGTTCTGGGTAGTTTTTTAGATCTTCATCGCTCAGAAGCGGCATGGCTACTTCGCCCTCGGGCAGAGTTTCACCCTGTTTAGTATCATATAACCGTCCTTTTTCGGACAGGATCAATCCGTGATCTGCGGCGTCTTCAATGACTTGCGGTGCCCAAATCACACCGCCGCCCGCATCATCCCCGCCAAGGATGGCCATGATCATTCCATAGTCTTCACCGATATTCTCGAACCCACGGAAGATACCTGTTGGGATATCAATGATATCCCCTTTTTCCAGCACAACTTCACCCGCATCCCCATATCGGCCCCAAAAGAACCGCCACCGTCCCGACAAGACAAAGAATACTTCCGCAGTGCGATGCGAATGCAACGAGTTGCGACACCGAGGCGGTTGCCCCGCAGCGCCGATGTTGAACCCATGTGGCAGCGCAATATGCACATGTTGGTCGGGACTTTCAGACACCCCGCCGCCAATAATGGTAAAGTTCTCTTTCTGGTCAGAGCCCGGAGTATGGGCATCAATAAATGCCGTTTTACAGGGTTTTAGCGCCCCATATCGCACGATACGCGCGTCCATGTCTTGCGGGGTCATATCACATCATCCTTTTTTCGGGCATCCGAGGGTCCGGTAATCGGTCCCCCGGTGTTGTCTGTGTTAACTCGGCATGGATCCAGACCATCCGGTCGCAGAACCAAACTTTGGGTAGCACCAGCAATGCAGCTCCTGCGACGACGGCCCAAAAGTCCAAAGCCCATAAGCCCCAAACAAAGGGAAGAAGCCCAAGAACCGGCAGAGCAGCCAAAATGGCGGTGGCGCGCAGATGGTGCGCCGGAATGTCATATTGGTCGCGGACCAAATACACGCGCTCACCCAACGTGACCCGCGACGCCCAACTTCCAAAATCCAACGGCACCGAAAATGCCCGCGGGTTGGCCCAAATCCACCACAGCGCCAGCATGATCAGCGGTATGGCCGCCCACCCGAACCAAACGCGGCTCCACACGGCAAGCGCCAGAAGCGGCAAGCAGGAAAATCGTGTCCACACGCTGAGCGGATTGGCATGGCGCAACCATACCGCATCGCTCATCCCCATCAGATGCTCCATTCGGTTAATGAACCCCATTGCTCCTCCTCAAGTCGCTCAATTCGGCCTCAAGTTCCGCAATACGTGCTTCCAACCGTGCCATCTCGGGGCCTACAAGCTTCGAGATTTCTTCGGTATCAAAGCGGGGTGTAATGAACTGCGGGCAATTCCAATCCATCGCGACAATGCGGATGGTTACGACGCGTTCCACACGCCCCTGCCCTTCTTGCGCCAGTTGAGCGGCCATGTCCGGGGCCTCACTTGCCGCGACCATCGTCGCATGGCCTTGCAGTTTCAGCCGTCCTTTGCGTGGATAATCCATCACAAACAGCGATACACGGTCATCCCCGTTTAAGTTGCCCTTGGAAATCAGTTGCCGATTGCCGCGATAATCTGCAAATCCAACTGTCGTTCCGTCTAAAACCTTCAGAAACCCGCGTGGCCCGCCCCGATGTTGGATATAGGGCCAGCCCGTTTCACTGACTGTTGCCATATAGAAGGACGTTCGACTTTCCAAAAACGCAACTTCGTCCGCGCTGAACGCAGTTTGCGTGCGAGCAGGATAGGCGCGTTGAAACTGATCATACGACCCTTCTGCCTTTTGCTCTTGCGCGACAGCTTGGGTGAACATCAAGTCGGCATAGTTTTCCATGGTACGTATTTACCTGCGTTCTCTTAACCCGTTGATAACAGGATCTGCTTCCAGATCGCTGTTTCGTCGAACAATGTGAATTCTCGCCTTAACTTTGGGTCGGCCACACCGAAACTTCCAAATTCTGCATGCGAGATCCCCAACACATAGACCTGCGCCCCAGTTGGTGCGCCGAAATAGCCCCAGCCGTCATGCTTGCCCCAAAGGCTCCACCGAATGGCTGCGCGCGGGGGCATCGTTGGATCCTCTCGGCCAATCACATGGTCTATCTTGAACTCAGCCGATGGGAAGGACGCCCGCAATCCCATCCAAAACCGATCCACTGGATCCCAGCCATGGCCGGTCTCGCCGCCAGGATATTCCGATTGCACGGCCCGGTCATAGGCTTCTGGCACCGCTGCCATATCAGCCCCCATCATCCGGGTAAGCACATCGGCATAATGCGCGCCCCAGACAGTGTCGTTGCCTTTGTGTTTGTAAGGTCCTGCCAGATCTGTCTCTGGCGTCAAAGGCGGCACTGCGGCTTCTGGTCCGCCTTCGCGCGCGATCAAATCAGCTGCGAAATCTTTGGCATCCCACCCGATCTGGCGAACAATGGCCGTCTGATCCCGGATCAACCATTCATCGTCGATCATATTATTCTTGGCATGGCAGTCCGCAATGATCCGGTACTGCAAAGGCTTGCCTGTCGCTTTGCCGTACATCCCATCCCCCAAATGGGTCGCGGTCGAGAATATCCGATGCGAGGACAACATGCCCTCTTCCGGGCTGCCAGACCAAATCACATCCTCGCCCAATAATTGGCGATCAGGAAACTCTGCTAAAGTTGCCATTGTCGCGCCAATCACACTTTCATTGCCGATGACCACCGATCCGGGCGAGCGTACGACAATGTCCGGCGCGTAGTAGCCGTGCAGCGTTGCAATGCCCCGGTCTTCCCAAATCTCTTTGGTTATTCCGATAATGTAATCCGGGAAATCCCGAAACTTGCTGTCAAACCCTTGCATTCACATCCATCCCTTTGGCACGCGGGCTGAGCCCCGCACGATTAAGTCCCCGTTCAAGCGCACTTGCCGTGCTTGTTCTGGTGTATTCCCAAGTCGCGACAGGATTGCGTCTACACAAGCTTCTGTCATGCGGCCCAATGGCTGGCGCATCGTGGTCAGCGCATAAGACGGCCACGCAGCCAAAGCCACGTCATCATACCCCACAACAGACACGTCTTCCGGCACCCGCAATCCCAACTCAAACCGCAACACATCCATGACTGCAAAGGCCATGTGATCATTTGCGACAAACACCGCGTCTGGATAGTCGGGGCAACAAAACATGGCCCGCGCCGCGTTCTTTGCGTGTTCAAAGTTAAACGCGCCGTCGCCGCGCGCAAACAAATCTATGCCGTGCTCGGTCAGTGCGGTACGAAACCCGTTCTCCCGGTCCCGCTGTGTTGACGCACCTTCCCACCCGGCAATATACCCAATTCTTTGGTGGCCCCCTGCAACCAAGAACGCGCCAAGCTTGTACCCACCCGCGAAATTGTCTGACGTCACAGACGACAAACGCGCATCATCTTGGGCGCGATTGAACAACACCACAGGGACCCCTGCCGCCTCGCAGCGTTGTGTCAGATCTGATGACATCGAAACCGAGGCCACAATGATCCCGTCCACCTGATAATCCAGCAACTCTGCAATCACCTGATCCGTTTCGGGGCCCGTATTGGCGGCCATAAAGACCAAGGCGTGGTACCCTTTCGCCTGTAGCAAACGGGATAAACGCTCAATTGCGTCGGGGTAAAACTGATTCTCTAGATAAGCGACCACCAAACCGATGATCTTGGATTGCCCGGCTTTCATTGCGCGCGCCAAAACGTTGGGGCGATACCCCAATTCACCCGCCGCCTTGCGCACCTTTTCCGCAGTGCGCGGCGACACCGATGCCCCCGGCGTAAACACCCGACTTACAGCCGACCGGGACACACCCGCGCGCGCTGCTACCTCTACTGATGTCACTTTTACTGCCATTACCAGACGCCCGTTTGACACAAGGCCCTTTGGGGGAGTCGCCCAAACTGGGCGACGGGGGCGAAAAGCCCCCTAAAGGATGGCGTGCGGCGCAGCCGCGCATTGTGACAACATCTACCTGTCAATCTGCGGTCCACCCGCCATCAATCAGCATGGACGTGCCGGTCACCATGGCCGATGCGTCCGAGGCCAAGAACAACACAGCGCCCATAATGTCCTCCACTTCACCAATGCGCGGCAGCTTGATCTTTGACAGCACCCATTCGACCATCTCGGGGCGCGAAAACGTCTGTTCGGTCAGCGGCGTTTTGATGAAGGTCGGGCATATTGTATTGATCCGCACATTCTGCTTGCCCCACTCGATGGCCATGGCTTTAACAAACCCCTCCACCGCATGTTTGGACGCACAATAGACAGACCGTTCCAACCCTCCCACATGCCCCATTTGGCTTGAAATATGGATAATGGAGCCTGCTTTACCAGCCTCCATCAATGCTTTTCCTGCCGCTGCGGACAAGAAAAAAGCACCCTTCACATTGACGTCCATCACCGCATCATAGTCAGCAGGATCTGTGTCTACCGCCTTGGAATGTTTCGCAAATCCAGCAGAATTTACAACCACATCAAACGGCGCATCAAATGCTGTTTGTACGGCCTCGATATCCGTTAAATCCAGCGCCAGACCTGTCGCCTTATAACCCTCAGCCCGCAAAGCTTCAGCCGCGGCTTCCACGACATCCAAACGACGTGCCGCAATAGTCACTGCTGCACCTGCCTGCGCCAACGCAACCGAGCAGCCCAACCCAATTCCAGTTGCGCCACCCGTTACCAAGGCGCGCTTGCCCGTCAGATCAAAGCTGGGCGTTTTGGGTAGGATCATCCTTGTGCCCTCATCCGTTCGAACAAATCCACGCCCATTTGAGAAAACAGCTTGATCATGTCGACAAACACCCAGTTTTCCGTAAATTGCCCATCGCTGCGCAGCCAGAAGTCGATTCCGAAAATCTCAAGATCCGCCCCACTTGCTGGCGTGCCCAAATAGTCGCCCGTATGGCGCGCAAGCACGCCTGCCGTGCC
>CALHST010000422.1 GCA_938038825.1 uncultured Paracoccaceae bacterium
ATGTCATGTTTGTTCGTTTCGAAGTGGATTGCTTTGTTTTTCAGGAATTTATCGAATGCAGCCACGCAATCAATGGAATTTCCGACATCATCATATCGGAAATCCACGCCAATTGCTTTGGGTCCGCCCGAAAGCTGCGGGCCGTTTGGGAATTGTTGGTACGCACTTTTGAAAGCCAAAAATGGGATAACGCCCAGCGAAACAAAAAGTGTCGCGCCATAAAGCACTTTTGCCCATTGCACCGGTTTCTTTGGGCGCTTGGGGGTATTCCCATCTATGATAGCCACTGCACGCATCCCATAGTTTTTTGGATGCGACCGATCACACTGTTTCAGTTACAGCATTGTTGGATTCGAGCCTGCCTGACCTCAGATCCGCCGTTCTGTTGCGTGGCCTCAACCATAATTTTTGTTTTGTTATAAGATTCTGTTACGCGGATCGTTTTGTAAAAGCAAGAATTTCTTGAATTACGGGAAGGTTGAGTGTGTGAACCGAATACGTGGACGTTTTTCCGACCCTCACGCGTGCGTGTCGGCCAGCGCTTCTTCGATCCGTTTTTGCATCATGGACCAACGAATATTGCTTATCGCGTCTTTCGCTTCCAGCAAGGTCTCTCGTGCTAGGTCCGATTTGCGTGCCGCTTTCAGGGCCATGCTTTTGCCGTGCAACGCTTGCGCCATGACGCCGAACATGTCTGCTTCTCGGCCCAATTCAATGGCTTCTTCAAAATGTGCGATGGCTTTGGATTTTGCAAATGGGACCGATTTCGCCAAGAACCAAAAATTCTTACTTAATGTGGCAAGGTCCGGTCTTTCGTTGCTTGTGGCAAGTTGCAGATAGATTGTTCCCAAAGAGATATGGGACATGGCTGCGCCATGGGTGTTTCCACTTGCAACGGCGCGGTCGATTGCATTTTCGATCCACTGAACCCCACCGCCAAGATCACCGTCCAGCACTTTTGCCATACCGATTGGACCGTCGACGATGTTTTCGACGCCGCGGAAGTCCAATTCTTTGCGACGCTCAAAAATATCGTTCAGTATTTTGCCGCCGCCCTCAACATCACCAGCGAGGATCATCGACAATCCTTTAAGCCCAAGACACACAAGCTGATCTACCAATCCGCCAGCCGCGTCCGCACCAATGGACGCGTATTCAATCGCCGTGTCGAAATTTTCGGAATAAGCCTCGTTAAAGGCTACGCAAATTGCCCCCCAACCGACGGCGCCAGAAAAGTTGGATCGTTTGCCCAAATCAATCAGGGTGTGGCCAAGCTCTAATGCTTTGTCGATATCGCCACGGATTGAATTGCTCCAGTTGGCGTAGAAATTGCAATAGGTGCGGTAATAGGGCTGATCTTCGTCACCCAAAAGCGCGTTGATCCGCTTTGCCATGTCTTGGTTGCGCTCAAACGATCCTTTGCGCGGACGCGAGCATTCGATCACCATCAGGCCAAGATAACTGTGTGTCATCGCATCGCGATCATTCAGTTTTTCGCCGATTTCGATGGCGTCATCCAGCTTTTGTTTGGCCAGATCAAATTGCATGTCTTGGCAATACGCAACGCCGACAAGTCCCAATATCCGTGGATATCGTGGATCCTCGGTGACCCGTGATAGGTGTTTGCGCTGCTTTTCGAACAGATCAACGGTGCGGCCAAACTCGGCCTGCCATTGCTGGACTTCAAACCACCCTGCAAAAAGCTCTGCGATCAAAGGGGACGGAACATCCAAATTCTTGTCTTCGATCAATTCGAATGCCCGGGCAAAAGACATGTCCGCAACAGGCAGTGAAAACAGTTTAAGATTACGGCTTCCTGCGGCAACTAAGTGAAGTGCCGCTTGGTCAGGCATGTCCGCTTGGTCGAAGTGAAAGGCGAGGCTTTCGGCGGCTTCATCAAGACGGTTGGCAAACCGGTCTTCAAGTTTCGTTGCGATGCGCGCATGCAAGCTTTTGCGCTGAGATTTCAGCAATGTATCGTAGATCGCGTCTTGCACAAGGGCGTGTTTGAATTGGTAGTGCGTCCCGGATTTCGACGTAATGCGGATCAAATCGACGTCGACGGCTTCTTGCAGAACCGAGGAATCAAAGATGCCGTCATCATCCACAATCCGGCACGCAAATTGTGCGTCAAAGCGTCGGCCCAACGTGGCGCCGGCTTGCAGAATGTCACGACATGGCTTGCCGAGTTTATCAAACCGCTCCATCACCATATTTTGCAGATTTGTCGGAAGCGCAATGTCTTCGCTGACAACAGAATCCGCACCGGTGTTGGTTTGTTTCTGGATCAAGAAACGGGCGATTTCCTCGGCATATAGGGGATTTCCTTCGGCCTTGGCGATCGCCTTTTGGGCCAACTCTTCCGCATGATCTAGCCCAGCCATGGTTTCCCGGATCATCGAGCTGATCCCAGCTTCGCTGATGGGCTGGGGGAAGATATTTGTAACGCGCGGATGGGCATTCCACGGTGATTGGAAGCTTGGGCGGAACGTACAGACCATCATCAACGGTATGTCTGTGTCCAATTGAACCAAACGTTCCACAACCTGTTGGGTGCCGGGGTCAGACCAATGCATGTCTTCAAAGATCAAAATCAAAGGTGCTGATTTGCAAAGATGGGTAATCAAATCAATCAAGACTTGCCGCATGCGCGCACCGGTCATATCGGCACTGTCGTTGCGCGGTATATGGGATCCGCTGTCTTTGCCCAGCATGGTCATGAGGTAAGGCAAGGTTTCGTCAACATCAAAATTGATGTCATTCAAGATCGTCGCAATCTTACCTTCCGTGACGCGCGCATCATCTCGGGTGCCGATGCGCAAAATACGCCGAAGCATATCTGCAAAGACTTGGAACGGTGTTGTTGTGCCGTCAGCGCGACAATCCCCTTTGATCACTTGCACACCGTCTTTGGGCAAGGTCTCTCGGAATTCGTACAGCAGCCGCGACTTCCCAATCCCGGCCTCGCCACAAATATTGGCAACTGAAATTTTGCTGCGACATGCATCGTCAAACACAGTGGCGAGACTCGAAAGTTCGCCTTCACGGTCAAACAACGTTGACAGCCCACGGGATCGCGACGCCGCGAAACGCGATGCATCTTCTTTGATGTCCTGCAGTTTATACAAGCGCTCCATTCGGGACTTGCCCCGGAGTTTCTGGTCGCCCAGATCCTGTGCAACAACTTGCCCTTCAACCAGCGAATACAGATCCCGGCTGATCAGGATTTGACCCGGTTCTGCCATGGCCTCGAGTCGGGAGGCGACATTGGCCGTATCGCCGATAATGGTCATATGGGACTTGGTTTCGTCCCCAACATCCCCAATCACCAACGGACCGCAATGCATCCCGACACGCACTTTGACGGCCTCACCATACTTGGCCGTCATTTCGATGCGGGCATCATGCAACGATCGCTGGATTTGCAAGGCCGCCCGGCAGGCGCGCAAGGGCCCGTCTTCGAGTCCTTGCGTGACGCTAAACAAGGCCATCACACCATCGCCACGGAATTCCCCAACGGTGCCATGCTGTGCGCTGATCGCATCTTGCATAAGCGTTGTGACCATCTGGATCAGATTGAACGAGGCTTCTTCGCCGACGCGTTCTGCAAAATCAGTAAAGCCAGCCACATCCGCGAACAGCACAGTGCCGCTCCGCTTTTGGCTGCTGACTTGACCAACTTGCATGACTACCCGATCCCCTTGATCACCTTTGCAGCACAGTATGTGCTGCGCAAGAAACCTATCGCTGCTGATACAAAAACCAAAAAAGCTCCCGATTACAAACGATGTCGGTTGCCTTAAAAGTCACTAAGCAAAAAAGAATATGCGCGTAAAATGTTGCCTGTTTATGTCCGAAATGCCCTTTTTAGGCTTGTTCCAGCATGATTAGTCTAGGTCTTCTTTGAAAAGGCTGCAAGCCGCGCACGTCTTCCCGCTGAATAAATCGCCACGCG
>CALHST010000423.1 GCA_938038825.1 uncultured Paracoccaceae bacterium
ACACTCGATGTTTTGACAAACAACTTTGTCAATGAGTTTGAACTGCTTGGTGCAGTCGGCAGCCAACCCGGCCAGCAGGTGACTAGCTATGATCTGGAAATCCGCGATGCCATGAATAACGTGGTCTTCACTGGTTCTGCATCGACCGGCTCAACCCTGCCGAATGGAACGCCCTTGTCGCTTTCCGGGTTTTCCTTGGGCGAAGGCACCTACACAGTAACAATGACCGATACCAGTGGCGCTTTGACCGATCGCGAATTCAGCGAGGTCCGCTTCAAAGGCACAAGCAACGTTGATGCAGACAGTGCGATCAACAGTCTTGATACGGACTCTGATGGTGACGGCCTCAGCGATATGTTGGAGGCACAGAGCGCGCTGTCAACACCCATCACCCCATCCGGGGTCGACAGTGACGGCAACGGTTTGGATGACGCGTTCGAGTCCACACCAGGTGCAGGTGAGGGTCTGACGCCGATCGATTCAAACGAGGACGGAACACCGGATTATCTGGATCCTGTTATCCCGGTACCGACGATCGATGCCACAGACGGCACACTGATTACAGGCGAAGGTGTGCCCGGTTATACGGTCAATATCGACCTGGACGGAGATGGCATGGCGGATGAAACCGCTGTCGTTGATGCCAACGGTCGCTGGAGCTTGACGCCAACGACACCGCTTTCGGAAGGGGACGCGATCTCAGCCACCCAGTCCGATCCAGATGGCATCGTGGAAAGCGATCCATCCAATCCAACCGTGGTCAATGACCTAGATGGCGATGGATTGGCGAATAATGTTGACACGGACGACGATGGTGACGGGATCAGCGATTCGGCTGAACAAGCGCCCCAAGAATTTGTGCGCTCGGAGTATGACACTGGTGTCGGTATCGGCAGTTCCACCTTTGATGGCGAACTCACTCGGACAGACGGGGGTGTGTCTTTTGATTTGAGCGTGACTTTGACAGGTGATGACGGATCTGGTGTCGTTAAAACTGGTGGCCAAGAGCTTCGGTTGCCCACGGATGACGATGGTGTTGTCGTGACCGTCGAAACGACACCGCAAGGCACAACAGAAATTGGGGATGTCAATTTTTTCCAAAACAACTTGCGTGCTGCTCCCGGCACCTATGTGTTCTCGGTTGATATTGATCCTGCCACATTCACCACCTTTCAGCCTGATCAGGTCACGCTGGGAGCGGATAACCGCACGATCACGGTCACTTCTGGCGCCGTCGGTCTTGGTAACATCATCCTCTCATTTGCTGACCCGGCAGACGGGGCGAGCTATACCATCACGGCTACGTCGGAAAGTCCGACAAGTATCTTCGATTTGCTCATCATAAACCGACTGGATGATGTGAGCGGTTCCGACACGGATAATGACGGCACGCCAGACCGGTTGGATCTGGACTCTGACAATGACGGCATCATTGATGCGGTTGAGGGGGCAGGCGACTCGGATATGGACACCGTTGCCGATTTCCGCGACGTCGACAGCGATGCTGATGCGACTCCGGACAGAGTGGAAGCCGCCATCGACCAAGCCGACATCACTGGGTTGCAAGTCGATGATGAGTTCAATGGGACGGCTGCCGATGGCGACACGCTGGTGTTGGCCGATGGTGGGCCCATAACATTGGATCTGACGCTTATCCCGAATGACAACATTAGCGGGGTCGAGCGTATCGACATCACGGGCGACAGTAACAATACGCTGACGCTGGACGCGCTCGATCTGCGCAGCCTTTCGGATACCTCGGACGAGCTGTTGGTTCTGGCAGATGCTGGCGATACGGTGAATGCCACAGGCTTCGTGGATACCGGCCTCAGCCGCTCTGTCGAAGGTCAGACCTATACCGTCTATGACTCCGGCATCGCCACGCTTCTGGTCGACGAAGACGCCACTGTCGTCGTCTGATCGCCCGGACATAAAACCTTGGAAAACCCGGCCTTTGTGCCGGGTTTTCTTTTGCGCTGACTTCGGCTTGAAGGCAGGCAGAACAGGTGCATCGGGATCGTTCAAGCCCAGTTCGAAGCCACCAGAAAGACCGCTTACAATCATTCGCTGATGCGATTGAACAGATTGAGGAAAAAGTGGCCCTTATTCGCGCCACCAATTGGCAGGAATGACGCGCGCCGCCGACTTCCCGTTAACGTTCAGCTATAAGGTGCCCGCGCCGAATTTATCGAACGGTCGCACACATTTGCACAGTTTTTCGATATAACCGACATTGCCAATGACCCATGGCGCGCAATCGTGCGTCTTATCGGAAGTTGCGAAGGCTGTATCAAACGCGATGGCGCACCAACGCCCGATCACGGTCACAGTGCTGCGTCGTCAACCACTGCCCAGAACTGGCGCGTTGCATACACGTGCGACAGCACCCCTGTTCCTGAACGGCTTCGATCCGTTAGCCTTTTGCGGCCTGCATTACGATGACTTATGTCGGGGCGCTCATGGCTCCCGCAAAGCCTCAGAGCTTTTTAACAGCGGCTTCATCAAATACTGCAAAACCGTCTTCTCGCCCACATGCAACTCTGCGTCCGCCAACATGCCCGGCCGGATGTCTGCCACGTTCTGCCGGGCACTGAAGGCGGCTGTGTCAACCGAGATTAGGACCTTGTAGTATGGCTGCGCGTCCTGCGCTTGATCATCTTCAAACGTATCCGCACTAATTTGCACGACTTTACCGGGCAAGCTGCCATAGATCGTATAGTCATAGGCCGATAGCTTAACCGTCGAGGGCATTTCCGGCGCAACAAAAGCAATATCCTTCGGCGCAATCCGGGCCTCGACCAGCAATTCGTCATTAAGGGGAGTGATCTCAAAGATCGGGGCACCCGGCTGGACCACGCCGCCGACAGTGCTGACATGCAACGTGTTCACGACCCCGCGTACGGGTGAGGCGATGGTAGAGCGCGCCAGTTGGTCGCGGCTTTGTTCCACTTGCGCCGTAAGACGCGCAAGCTCTGCCAACAAAAGCGAAATATCCTCAGATCGTTCCAGTTGATAATCCGCTTCCAGCGTGTCGCGGGAAGCACGAAGTTCACTGGCCAATTGTCTGGCATTCAGCAGTTCGATTGCAGGCATCGCGTTCTGAGAGACCATCCCGCCAATCATGGTGACTTGGTCTTCTTGCAGGCTCAGATGTTCGCGCGCGGCAGCAATCGAGGATTGGTATTTTTGCTGACGCGCGATGAAAAGCTGTTCTTCCGAAGCGGCAAGTTCGGGGTCTCTGTCCCATATCTCAGCAGGCAGTTTAAAGGTCTCGGACTGTGCAAGTTCGGCACGCAGCCGCATAAGTTGCGCACGGATTGCCATGATTTGCCCTTCGAAATCGCGAACCTCCGCCAGGTACCGCGTGCTGTTCAACGAAGCGATGGTCTGGCCTGGCTCGACAACGTCCCCTTCGCGCACGGCGATTTCGTCAAGGATGCCGCCTTCAAGGCTTTGAACAATTTGCGCGTTGCTTGACGGAACCAAAGTGCCTGGCCCGCGCACGATCTCGTCCAATGGTGCATTATGGGCCCACCCAAAAAACACCAATACGAGCGCAGTCAGAAGCCAGATGATCCGGGCACCGCCACGGCGGCTTTCGTTTGCTGCTTTCATGACGTGCGCCTTTTTAGCTTTGATAGGATTTCATCACGCGGACCATAAAGCGCGAGTTTACCGCCCTGCATCACGGCGACGCGGTCGGCAAGCGCGATGATCTCGGTACGGTGCGTGGTCAGGATACAGGTCCGCCCATTAAGCCAAAAGCGCAACCGTTCGATGGTTTCCGCCTCAAGCGTTTGGTCCATTGAGGCAGTTGGTTCATCAAGCAGAACAACCTGCGGGTCAGCCAAATGCACCCGCGCCAAACCAAGTGATTGTCGTTGACCAACGGAAAGCCCTGCACCGCCATCAAGAATTTGCATATCAAGACCTTGGGGATGGCGTTCCACCATGGGGAGCAAACCAGAAAACCCAAGCGCATCAATGATTTCGGAATCACTTGCGCCATTGGGGCGTAGCACCAAATTGTCCCGTAAAGACCCGGAAAATAGCGCCACGTCCTGTGTTAATACGCCCAAAGTACGCCGCAGGTTGGCGGGGTCGATCTGGCGGATGTCCAGCCCGTCAATGCGAATGTCGCCGCGCTCAAATTCGTACAGCCCCGACAACAGTTTAAGCAACGTGGACTTGCCGGACCCATTGCGACCCAGCACCGCCACAACCTCGCCGGGCTTTACGCCCCAGCTTGGGATATCCAGCGCCAGATCTTGTTGTTCGGGATAGCGGAACTGCAGGCCAGACACGGTAATCTCGCCTTCGAAGGTTGAGCGTTGTGCATATTGGCGGCCATGTTCCCGTTCTTGTTGCGACGTCGCAATTTGGGACAATCCTTCAAGCGCAACGCGAACCTGCTGCCAGCGCGAGATTGCACCGGATAATTGGGTGATGGGTGCAATGGTACGTGTTGTTAGAAGGCTAACCGCGATAATCCCCCCAACGGTAAACTCACCGGATAGGACCATATAGACGCCGGCGATTACGGCCGAGATATAAGCGCCCTGCTGGACCGCTTGCGACGCAAAAGACAACATCGCCGACGACGCCCGTTGCTGCTGCGTCTTGGAAGACTGGACAAGAGAAATTTCTTCCCACGCGGCCTGAAAGCGGTTTTCGGCCCGGTTCAGTTTGATCGTCTCGGACCCATAGGTCATCTCGTTCAGCAATCGGCTTTGGGCAGAGTTGATGCCTTGCATATCCTCTGACAGCTTGCTGAGCGTGCGACGCGTAAATAGGCTGAGCAGGATGATAATCGCCATGGCCGCGACAATCAGCCAGACGACCGGGCCCGCGATTGCATAAATCACGGCCAGGAAGATCACCACAAACGGGATATCCGAGATAGAGCCCATGGCGGTTGCAGTGAAGAACTCTCGAACAGAGGCGAATTCGCGCATCATTGAGGCGAGTGCTGACGGGCCTGCGCCTTGTTCCGACATCCGCATACCTTGCAACCGCGTTACAAGATCAGCGCTGACCGAGATTTCGACTTGTCGACCCATGTCATCAATCAGCCGTCCGCGTGCAACGCGCAGCAGTGACTCGAAAATGATAGCAATCAACGCACCCACGGCCAAAACCCACAGTGTTTGTGTAGAGGCATTGGGGATCACTCGATCATAAACCTGTAGCGCAAACAGGGATACGGCCACGGCAAGT
>CALHST010000424.1 GCA_938038825.1 uncultured Paracoccaceae bacterium
ACAGCCTTGTACCAGCCATCAAACGTATCGGGATCCAATCCCGCAGCCGCCCACAGGGTGCGTTCTTTCTTGTGCGTTCCGCTGTCATCACCCCGGCTGACATAGGGCGGTTGTGCAGCAGCGATACGGCCCAGCGCCTCAGCCGCCGTGTCCGCACCCGCGATGGTGGCCGGATCACCTGCTGGGCCAATCAGTACAAAATCATTATACATGATCTCGCGTCGATGGGTGCCATAGCCGTCTTTGACGAACTGCTCTTCTGCCGTTTTGGAATGCACCAGAATGGCGTCCACATCGCCTGCTTCGCCCAGCCGCAACGCTTGACCTGTGCCCACCACCAGCAACTGCACCTCGATCCCGGTATCCTGCGCAATCGCAGGCAGCAAAATGTCGGACAGTCCCGAATTGTGAAAACTGGTGGTCACAGCCAGTGTCATCGTCTCACTGTGCACCTGCGTGCCAAACAGAACCAAACAAGCGGCAAGCGCACGGATCATAAGCGGAATTCCCATGGTGTTCAGACAGTTTGGCAGTGCCAAACCCTGTGTCAGTTGTCCAGACGCACAGCCGGACCTGCGGCCCGTTCCTGGCTTGAAAATCCAGCCTGCCCCAATATCAAATTGGATCCCACTGCGATCACGGCAATGGCTGCAAATGCGATGTACATGGTTTTCATGTCACTTCTCCCCCGGCGCGGTCACCACGCGTAGATAGTCGATAAGATCGTCCCTATCTGTTTGTTTTGCAATGCGTTGCATCGGCATTTTTGTCCCCGGAATATAATGATCCGGGCCTTCGTCAAACAACCCGTTGATTGTGTCATCTGACCAAATGATATCCGACCCCATCAGCGTGTCGGAATAGGCGTAATCTGGCACGGTTCCCGCTTGTCGCCCAAACAACTGATGCAGGCTCGGTCCGGCTTTGCGCGCACTGCCCGGCGTGACAGTATGACAAATCGAACATTTGCGTTTGAACTGACGCTCCCCATTGGGAAGTGATGCGGGATCTTCCAGAAAGCTGCGGGTTTGCCCGGCCATTTGTCCGTGTTCAGTTAATGTGGCCACGGGCCAGGAATAAACGATGTCCTCGATCCCGCCCGCGTGGATGTTCTGGCCATCCTTTGAAAACGCCAGGGCCCAGATCGGGCCGCGTTGGGTGGCACGAAAATCTCGGGTGATGGCGCGTTTTTTGGTATCCACCACCATGATGAACCCCTCACCATCGCCCACAGCCAGTTGCGCGGTATTGGGGTCATAGCTCATCGACAAAATCGGGCGGCGGTCCAATGTGAAATCCGCAATTTCTGCGCCTGTTTGTGGGTTCACCATACGGGTGCCCCCATCCACAGCGCCGTAAGCCAACCAGTTTTCCGCGTCGTTCAGGGCCAGTTCATTCACGCCAAAGCCATGTTCCACCAGCCGGTGTTTTTCCGCGCCCGCGCCCACATCCCAAGCGCGGATGGTGCCATCGGTGGACGCAGAATACAGCGTATCGCACGCCTGCGAGAATACGACGTCGTTCACACCTGCTGTGTGGCCTGCCAAGACTGTGCGTTTGGGCCAATCCCCTGCCCCGCCCAGCGCCGCACCGGGCAAAGGCCCCATGTCCCAAATGCTGATCGTGCTGTCCCAGCTGGCACTCGCCACAAGTGTCGTTGTGCCCTGACAGACAGCCAGTGACATCACTTTGGCAGTATGTGTGCCCATCACGACCCCGCCTGAATCTGCCGACCAAAGCCGCACCGCGAAATCATCGCCGGCCGAGGCCAGCACATCCGGGGACAGAAACACCACTGTGTTCACAGCCGCCTCATGCCCATCCAACCACATCGCAGTGCCATCCGCCCAAAGGCCCACGGCATTGTCAAAGCTGGCCGTTGCGATCTGACCCGTGGGCGACACAGTGACATCCATGATCGGCCCACCATGCCCCTTCAGGGTAAAGAAGTCTTGCGCACTCACAGCCCCCGCCGAAACGGTCATCAGGGACGCTATGACCAGCGCGCGCAGCATCTATTCTGCGGGGGTCGCACTTTCAGGGGCCTGTTTGGCCTTGGCCAACTCTTCTTCCGCCCAGATGGAATGATGCTCGCGCGCCCATTGCTCTTCGACCTCGCCCGAAGTCATGGCATCTGCCGCGCCCTCCATACCCACCGTCCCGATATAGATATGGGCCAGAATGATGGCCATCAGTACAAAGCTGACAATGGCATGCCAAAGCTGCGCGTATTGCATTTCCTCGTGCGGAGCGAGCGTTGTGCGCAGCTCTCCCAATCCCAAGGCTCCGGATATTCCAAAGGAATTGAGCTTGGCAAAGGTGGGTGCAAACATGTTGATTTCGAACGGGAATAACAAAGCCAACCCAGACACCGAAATGGATCCGCCCAGCACAATCACAGACCAGAAAATCAGCTTTTGACCGGCATTGAATTTCTTGGCTGGGGGATGGCTTTTGGTAAAGATGCCCCCGCCCTTGAGGATCCAGTTGATATCCGTACGATCCGGCAAGTTGTGAATGACCCACATCACAAAGATCATGATCAGACCCAGCATAAACGCCCAGGACACATTGTTATGGATCCACTTGGACCCCACCGCGAGAAACGCGAAGGTTTCATGGCCAAAGGCCGGGATCAGCACTTTGCGCCCGAACAAGGTTACCAGACCAGTGATTCCCAACAGGATGAAAGACCCCGCAAGCAACCAATGTCCAAAGCGTTCAATCGACTTAAAGCGCACCACTTTGCGCCCCGTCTTTTCACCATCAATCCTGATGCGTCCCCGCAACAGCAGGAACAAGGCCAACAGGACCAAAGTGCCCAACAGCAAATAGCCGCCATAGATGGATAACGGCCCCTCTCGGAATTGCAGCCACTTCATGCCGCCATCCTGTACCAACACAGTCGCTGCAGGCCCATTGTTGGACGCCGTGATATCCGCACTGCCAAAGCGCAAGGCGCGCCATTGGTCCGGGGCAGACGCACCGCCCAGGGTGCCCAATTGCGCATCAAGGTTCGCCCCAGCGTCCGGGTTGCCGGTCACGCCACTGCGAAACGCATTGTCGACAGGTTCCCCCCGTTGGCGCGCCATGATGTCTTCAAGTGTTTGTGCGCCCCCGGTGGCACTGCGGTCCGGCGCAGGCGCGGACGCCTCTTGCGCATGTGCCAGCGAAAAGAATGACAGGGTCAACATCACAGCAATCAAAGCACGCAGCATATCAGGTCCTCGACAAATATAGCGTTCGTGAAAAGGGCGACCCAATAGGATCGCCCTTTCTGTTCATAATCCCAGAAGGGGCGTCTTAGCCGTCACGTTGGCCGTATGCAGATCCCCAGCCCCATGCGCCGGACCCAAAGCCCCGGGCCACCACGCGTTCGCGATAGATGCCCGACACGATGTCGCCGTCACCCGCCAGAAGCGCCTTTGTGGAACACATCTCGGCGCAGATTGGCAATTTGCCTTCTGCGATCCGGTTGCGCCCGTACTTGGCGAATTCTGCGGTAGAGTGGTTTTCCTCGGGGCCGCCTGCGCAGAAGGTACATTTGTCCATCTTGCCGCGGGATCCGAAGTTGGCTGCTTGTGGGAACTGTGGCGCGCCGAACGGACACGCATAGAAACAGTAGCCACAGCCGATGCAGAGGTCTTTGGAGTGTAATACCACCCCTTCCTCGTTCTGGTAAAAGCAGTCTACAGGGCAGACCGCCATACAGGGCGCATCGGAACAGTGCATACAGGCGACCGAAATCGACCGCTCCCCCGGAGAGCCGTCGTTGATCGTGACAACTTTCCGACGGTTGATGCCCCAGGGCACTTCATGCTCGTTCTTACAAGCCGTGACACAGGCGTTGCATTCAATGCAGCGTTCAGCATCGACGAGAAACTTTGCTCTTGCCATTCTTAGTCCTCCTTACGCTGTCCAGATTTTGCAAAGAGTGGCTTTCGTCTCTTGCATCTGGGTTACTGAATCATAGCCATAGGTCTGTGCCGTGTTCGAACTTTCGCCCAACACATAAGGGTCTGCACCATCCGGATACTTGGACCGCAGGTCCTCGCCTTCCAGATGACCACCGAAGTGGAACGGCATAAAGGCCACGCCTTCGCCAACCCGTTCGGTCACCATGGCCATCACTTTGACCTTGGCGCCTTCGGGGCCTTCCACCCAGACTTGTGTGCCGTCCCGAACGCCCAGGTTATTGGCATCACGGGTGTTGATTTCGACAAACATGTCCTGTTGCAGTTCCGCCAGCCACGGGTTGGACCGGCTTTCATCCCCGCCCCCCTCGTATTCGACCAGACGACCGGATGTCAGAATCATGGGATACTCTTTCGAGAAATCATTCTTCTGGATCGAGGCATACATGGTCGGCAAGCGATAGAACTTGCGGTCCTCATATGTTGGATAATCCTCAACCAAGTCGCGGCGGTTGGTATAGAGCGGTTCCCGGTGTAACGGCACAGGATCAGGGAAGGTCCACACAACGGCACGTGCCTTGGCATTCCCGAAGGGCGCCATTTCATGTGCAATCGCAACCCGCTGGATGCCGCCTGAAAGGTCGGTTTTCCAGTTGGTTTTGGGCCCCGCAATCGCGTCAATTGTGGCGCGTTCTTCTGCGGTCAGCTCGCTGTCCCAACCCAGATCCATCAGCATCTGCATGGTGAATTCGGGATATCCATCCTGAATATCTGAATCCAGACTTGCAACGCCTTCGGCCAGCAGGTTGTCCCCATCCCGTTCCACACCAAAGCGCGCACGGAAGGTCAAACCACCTTCGGACACACGTTTTGACATGTCATAAAGGTTGGGTGTGCCGGGGTGCTTCATCTCGGCTGTGCCCCAGGATGGCCATGGCAGACCATAATAGTCCCCATCGGCAGGCCCCCCATTCGCGCGCAAAGTTGTGCGATCGAATGTGTGTTGGTTGGCCATGTGCAACTTAATGCGGTCCGGGTCCTGCCCGGTATAGCCAATAGTCCACATGCCTTTGTTGAACTCACGCGTGATGCTTTCCACCACAGGCGTTTCGTCGTCTTCCATTTCGATGTTGCGGAAGAAACGATCTGCCCAGCCAAACTTGTTGGCGAACTTGGCCATGATGACCTCGTCCGGCAGCGATTCAAACAGCGGGTCCACCACTTTGTCGCGCCACTGGAAAGACCGGTTCGACGCCGTGACAGAGCCACGCGTTTCGAACTGGGTACAGGCTGGCAGCAAATAAACCCCATCTGTGCGGTCATGCAGAACAGCAGACACCGTTGGATAAGGATCCACGACAACCAGCATATCCAGCTGCTCCATCGCGGTTTTCATTTCCTTCTGACGGGTTTGCGAGTTCGGCGCATGCCCCCAAAGAACCATGGCACGCACCTTGTTGGGGTTGTCCATGTTGTCGGGGTCTTCCAGAACACCATCAATCCAACGCGACACGGGAATACCCGTAAGTTGTTGCAATGACTTGTCTTTGCCTTCGCTATCCTTGGTCATGGCAAACTGGTTTTTCAGCCAGTCGTTGTCCTCTCCCCAAACGCGGGCCCAGTGTGCCCAAGAGCCTGCGGACAGACCATAGTAACCGGGGAGCGTGTGGGACAGAACGCCAAGGTCCGTAGCACCCTGCACGTTGTCGTGGCCACGGAAGATGTTCGTCCCACCACCCGATGTGCCCATGTTGCCAAGCGCCAACTGCAGCACGCAATACGCGCGCGTGTTGTTGTTGCCGTTGGTGTGCTGCGTGCCACCCATACACCAGATCACAGTGCCGGGGCGGTTGTTTGCCATGGTGCGTGCAACGCGCTTCAGCTGAGAACCGGGCGCGCCAGTGACACGTTCCACTTCTTCAGGCGTCCACTTGCGCACTTCTTCCTGAATCTGGTCCATGCCCCAAACGCGGGTGCGGATGAACTCTTTGTCCTCCCAACCGTTTTCAAAGATGTGCCACAGGATCCCCCAAACCAGCGCCACATCGGTGCCGGGACGGAAACGGACATATTCGTCCGCATGGGCCGCTGTGCGGGTAAAGCGTGGGTCACACACAATCACCGGCGCATTATTCTGCTCTTTGGCACGCAACAAGTGCAGCAGCGACACAGGGTGTGCTTCTGCAGGGTTGCCGCCAATGATGAAGATCGCGCGGGAGTTGTGGATATCGTTATAGCTGTTGGTCATGGCGCCGTAGCCCCATGTATTCGCAACACCCGCAACAGTGGTCGAGTGACAGATCCGCGCCTGATGATCCACGTTGTTCGTGCCCCAATAGGCGGCAAACTTGCGGAACAAATAGGCCTGTTCGTTATTGTGCTTGGCAGAACCCAGCCAATACACGGAATCCGGCCCGCTTTCTTCGCGGATATTCATCATGCCGTCGCCGATTTCGTCGATGGCCTGATCCCAGCTGATGCGTTTCCACTCGCCGTTTTCTTTTTTCATCGGGTACTTGAGACGCCGCTCGCCATGCGCATGTTCACGCACCGCGGCCCCTTTGGCGCAATGCGCACCAAGGTTAAAGGGGCTGTCCCATCCCGGCTCTTGCCCGGTCCAAACGCCATTGCTGACTTCGGCAATAACAGTACATCCGACAGAACAGTGTGTGCAGACGGATTTGATGGTTTCAACGGCCCCATTGGCTGCTGTCTGGGCAGTGGCTTGGGTTACGGACCCGCCTGTTGCCGAGATGGCAGCAAGGCCGCCAATTGCCAGACCACTTCCGCGCAAAAAGGCGCGGCGATCAACGGATTTCTCCGCGACATCTGACAGGATACTGGTCCGCTGGGGGCGTCGCGCAACCCCGTTGGTCTTTTTCCTTAACATCTCATTTCCTCCCTTGCGTGCTTGGGCATTGCCCTTGCTTGCTTGGTTATCTGTTACCTCAGACAGTCGGGCGTCACGCAACCAGTCGTCTGTGGGTCTTTAGGTGAAAGGGTCCTAGAACCGGGCGCTTTCAAGGTAGGCGCGCGTATGCGCGGTATCCTGCATCTTTTCAGACGACAGATCTGCGGGGCTTGCTTCAGCTTGCGTTGTGCCAGCGGCCAATGCCACAGCAGCAACGGGCGCTGATGTCCCTGCAAGTTTCAGAAAATCGCGCCGGCTTGCGCCGTCTTCGGTTTTCTTGGTCATGGGATGTCTCCCTCCCTGTTGGTGGCGGGCATCCCCGCCGGTGATGCGCAGCGCTTATGCTGCTGTCATTCTGAACGCTTCGCGCTCGATCTCCATAAAGGCGCGTCCGACACTCCCAAGGGACGCATAAAGGATCGAGTTCTTAGCCGCCTCAAGGTCGGAAAAGAAATGTCCGGCCCATAAGGCAATGTGTTTGTTAAAGAACAGCTTTTGGTCGGCCAGCGTCGCGGGGTCCCCAAAGCGGCCCACAATCATGCCGCCCATCATTTCCATCATCGACGCGATATTGTCTTCGGGTTCATACACATTCGGGGCCCGCGTCATACCGCGCGCCGCCATATCCGAGCGCAACGTGGCAAGCGGCTTTTCATTCAGGAACCCCGTCAGGTAATAACTGGCATAAGGCAGCAATTCCCCCCGCCCAAGCCCAATGAACAAGGCGTTGAATTCGCTTTCCACCTTCTTGGGCTTTGTGGCCTTGGCCACCCGCGCCAATCCCGCGATCGCTTTGCCCAGATCGCTGTCATCCCCGGACAGGCCCGCGCATTGGCTTAACAGCAACGCATCCGGTGGCCCGGCCAGCATCAGCCCAAGGAAGTTATAAAGATCCGCGCGCAGCCGATCCTCGGATGCAACTTTGATATCTTCTGCTGCGGCACTCACGCGGCACTCTCCTGCGTTCTGAACTTCATACGGCGCGGCGTCGGGGCGACATAGGTCTCCTGCGCATCCGTCTCCGGGAACTCGTCGCTATCATCTAACGGAATGTCGTTTTGCACAGCCACGACAATAGTCTCATGTGTGTCATCCACGTCTTCCGGGTCTTCGGGGTCTTCGGGTTCGATGTCCGGCTCTGGTGGGTTGTCCCGTTCTGCCGCTTGGCGGGCCATTTCTTCCACATGTTTCAACATGCCCTTACCCACCTGATAAGCCGTTTGCATGTTTTCCACGACTGTGGCCGCATCTGTGAAATCTTCGCCGTAATCCACCAGCATATCGACATTGGCCAAAACGGGATTGGAGCGCCACAACGTGCGCAGCGCCCGGCGGCGGATCTGATCGGGCACAGCCTTCGCCATGAACGCCGAAAAATCGTCTCCCATTTTCAGGGTGTCGGGATCTGGCAAATCCAGTTCGGCCAAAATCTCGTCGTCGGTCTTGTCGTCAAAGGCCTTGTGGTCTTGGGCCAATGCTGCGGCTTCTTGTGCCGCACGTTCGGCCTGTTCTTCGGCCGCCACTTTGGCCCGGCGACGTGCCCAAAAGGTTTGCTCACCGCTCAATGCATCGTCTCCTTAGCGCCGGGTGCGCGGTACACATCCGCAGTCTGACGAATGCGCGCATCACCGATGCCATCTTCGCTGAGATCAACCCGTGTCTTGTCACGACGTCGCTTGATGAACACGTCGTCCTGATGATGAAGTTCCACGAAATCCCGGATCCAAGCGATCAAACCTTCGGGCATCACCACTTTTTCGACCAGCTCTTCGCCGGTGTCCGCGTAATCCTGCGCCTCGTAAGGTGAGGCTGTCGCCAACACCAGATCCAGCGGCTGATCGCCTGCACTTTCGCGCATGACCACATAGATGGCGGGAACTTTGGCGGAAAGCCCGTGCAAATAGGCTTCGGTATCGGTTCGGAACAATTCCAGTGTCAGGGTCGCGGCGTGATATTCAACGACGTCCCCTTCTGCACGCAACTCTTTCCACTGCGCCTCACCCGCGCCGGGCAAAACCCCAACGGCCTTCCACACGTGCTTTACCCAACGGGTGGCACCCGGGACTCTGCGGATCACAATCCCCAGCGGCATAGAAATGGATTTTGGATGGTCTGTGGTCAAGATTTCCCCTGCGTGCATTCGCTTCGCATCCGAAGTTTGACCCAGCACACCTGAATAACAAAGCAATTTTTTGTGCGCGCTTAATCCCATCAGGGACATGCTGCGATGCGGCGTTTGAGAAATTCGAAATAACGTGGCCATAGCAGCACCAAACCCGGCTAGCGGGATATTTTTCGTCCAATCACAACTTGGAATATGCACATGCAGCATTTGGCTGTGCGACAGCGATAACACAGAAACACGGTTTACGGCAGGCAAGAATCACGGCTAGCCTGCGGATCGGGGCGCTAAATCTGGCGGCTTTCAAAAGGACTCACCATGACGAAAACGCTTGTTCTTTGCGATTGTTTGGGCAGTCAAACACTAGACGCGGATGCCGTGTCTGCGGGATGTGGGATGGCTTGCTCCAAGGTCTATACCAGCCTGTGTATGGATCAGATCAGCGAGGCTGCCAAAGAGATGCAGGCTGGCGATGTGATCATTGCCTGCCAGCAGGAACGCCAGCAATTTGAAGACCTTGCAGACGAGCTAGAGGTGGACGTTCCCGGCTTTGTTGATCTGCGCGATCGCGCCGGATGGGGCGAAGGAGACGCCGCACCCAAAATGGCCGCGTTGGCAGCCGAGGCGGCGTTAAGCGTGCAAATGGGCAAGTCCGTGGATGTCATTTCCGAAGGCACCTGTTTGATCGTGGGCGGCGCGGCAGCACTGCAAGCGGCAGCCGATTTGTGTGATACCTTGGCGGTCACGGTCTTGGTGTCTGATCCTGACGCCGTGCCCACGGATCGCCGGTTTGATTGCGTTGTTGGGTCCGTGAAATCAGTAAACGGCGCTTTGGGGGGCTTTCAGGTTGCCTTCAACGGATTGCAGCAGCTCATCACGGGCGGGCGCGGTGCGTTTCAACTGAGCGATCCGCAAGACGGGGCCATTTCAGACTGTGACATCATTCTTGATCTGAGCGGCGGCGCAGCCATGGTCCCTGCCCCTGAAAAGCGCGAAGGGTATCTGCGCGCAGAGCCCGGACATGCCCCGTCGGTTGCTAAGGCGGTTCTTGAAGCCGCGCAGCTGATCGGCACTTTTGAAAAACCGCTATATGTGCGGCTGGAAACCAGCCTGTGTGCGCATAGCCGTGCGGAAAAACCCGCCTGCTCCAACTGTTTGAACGTCTGCCCCACCAGCGCCATTACATCAGCCGGGGAGCATGTGGCCATTGACCCGATGGTCTGCGCGGGCTGCGGATCTTGTGCGGCGGTCTGTCCGTCCGGGGCCATCAGCTATGACGCCCCGCCAGTTGATACCCTGTTTCGCAGGCTCACCACATTGGCGAGCACCTATCGCAAAAGCGGTGGTCAAAACGCGCGGCTTTTGGTGCATGATGCCACCTTTGGTGCCGAGATGATCACACTGGCGGCGCGCTTTGGAACCGGCCTGCCCGCCCATGTCATTCCCTTGGAAGTGGACGCCTTGTCGGGCTTTGGGCATGCCGAAATGGCGGCCGCTTTGGCGTGCGGGTTTGAACATGTCGACATTCTGATGTCCCCAAAGGCCGAACGGGACGTGATCGAGGGACAAGCAGACTTGGCCGCAGCGCTTGCGGGTACAAACGCCGTACACCTGTTGGACCCCGCTGACCCGGACGCGTTGTGCGACGCCCTGCGCAACGACACAATCACGCCAGTCATGTGCGATCCCATCCTGCCCCTTGGCAGTCGTCGCCAAGTGGCACGTGTGGCAGCCAAAGCCTTGCAACCAAACGCCGAAACTGTGGCCCTGCCGGATGGCGCGCCTTATGGTGCTGTGCTGGTGGATACCGATGCCTGCACTCTGTGCCTGTCTTGTGTGTCTTTGTGTCCGTCAGGCGCCTTGGGCGACAATCCCGACATGCCGCAACTGCGGTTTCAGGAAGATGCCTGTTTGCAATGTGGGCTGTGCACCAACATCTGCCCGGAAAAGGCCATCACCCTCAGCCCGCAGATGGATCTGACAGATGCGGCCTTTACCCAGCGTGTGATGCACGAAGAAGAACCCTTTGCCTGTATCGAATGTGGAACGCTCTTTGGGGTCAAATCCACGGTTGAGCGGATCACAGAAAAGCTGGCAGGCAAACATGCGATGTTTGCCACGTCAGACGCTGCTAAAATGATCCAGATGTGTGACAATTGCCGCATTCAGGCGCAGTTCCATTCAACCGACAACCCGTTCCAGGGCGGCGAACGCCCCCGCGTGCGCACGTCGGACGATTACTTTTCCAAGCGCAAGGATCACTGAGTTTGAATCGGCGCACCCAGATCCGATGGGGTGATCGATCCCACATAGGCCGTGATCGCCTCGATCTCTTCCAGCGTCACTTCGATGGGCGCGATGGGCGACGGCAAGTGTTCGGGGAACGGATCCGTCACATCGGTGACTTGGGTAAATGCCGGATGGGGTTTGAGCAAAAAGAACGTCTCGAACCGTTCCTGCCAATCGTCAAAATTGCGCATCAAGCCAAAAGAAGGGCTGGAGCCAATCGCATTCATGCGGTTGGTATCATTCACCACGTGGCACCGCCCGCATTGGGACAGACTGATTTTTTCGCCCAAGGCTGCATCGCCGCTCAAATCCAGGGTCACGGTTTGCACCACGCGGGTGACATCCGCGCTGAACAGCGCGGTCCCGTCTTTCTTAAACCCCTCAATCGTGCGTTGCCCCACATCCGACAGCAGCCACTCCTGAAACGCGTCCGTGAACGGACCATCCGTTTTGGCCAAATGCCACACAGTATCGCCCTGTTTGAAAACGGGCGTTCCGTCGCTGCCCAAGGCGGCGTCACCGGGGGTGGGCTGCACTGTGATGCGAATGTTGGATTTCAGCGAAAAGCGCGGCAGAAGGTGCTTCAGAAACCCAGTTTCTACAAGCGTATCAGGAGCTTGCAAGGTGAACGTCTTGTCTTGCGCCAACACGGGGCTTGCGGCCACAGCGATCAAACATACCAGCGTTCTCAGCATTCTATCCGCTCCATTTCGGCTCATGCGGTTGCATGTCAGCCTAGGGGCGCTAGGGTCACAGCGTCAACAATTTCGGTACACCAAGGGGTAAAGCCATGAGCGAAGACTTCAACATGTCGATGCGCAAATTCCTGAAACAGGTCGGTGTGACCTCGCAGCAGGCCATCGAAGAGGCCATGCGCAATGGCGGGGACACAACCGGAAAAACCTTCGAGGCCAAAATGGTTCTGACCGTGGACGGGATCGACCTGGAACATGTCGTCACCGGCAAGATCGAAGGCGCATAAGTGGCGTTGTCGCGTGAAGAGGTTCTGGCCTGCCTGAAGGAAATCAAGGCGCCATCAGGCGTGGATTTGGTCGAGGCGGGATTGGTGCGTGCCCTGAACGTGGACGGGGATGCCGTGCGCTTTGTGATGGAAGTGGACAGCCCTGCCCCGTACGAGGCCGCAAAGGCAGAAGCAGAACAGAAATTGGCTGAATTGGGTGCGGCGACCGTGTCCATCGTGATGACCGCCCACAGCAAACCCGCAGCGCCCCCGGATTTGAAACCCAATCGCCAGGCGCAACCGGCAGGCCCCGAAAAGATCCCCGGCGTAGATCGCATTATTGCGGTGGCATCGGGCAAAGGCGGGGTGGGCAAATCCACAGTGGCTGCCAATCTGGCCTGTGCCTTGGCCGCCGAAGGGCGGCGCGTGGGCATGTTGGATGCAGATGTGTATGGCCCCTCGCAGCCGCGCATGTTGGGGGTGTCGGGGCGCCCGCAAAGCCCGGACGGAAAACTGATTTTGCCCCTGCGCAATTTTGGCGTCACGATGATGTCGATTGGCTTGATGACCAACGAAGATCAGGCCGTCGTGTGGCGCGGGCCGATGTTAATGGGCGCGTTGCAACAGATGTTGACCCAAGTGCAATGGGGCGCGTTGGATGTGCTGATTGTGGATCTGCCACCCGGCACCGGGGACGTGCAAATGACGCTCGCCCAAAAGGCGCAGCTGGATGGGGCGGTGATTGTCTCTACTCCGCAAGATGTGGCGCTTTTGGATGCGCGCAAGGGCATTGATATGTTTAATCAGATGGGCACACCGATCCTTGGCATGATCGAAAATATGAGCACCCATATCTGTTCCAACTGCGGTCACGAAGAACACGTGTTCGGCCATGGCGGCGTGGTGTCCGAGGCTGAAAAGCTGGGGGTGCCCCTGCTGGCAGAAATTCCGCTGCATCTGGATATTCGTCTGGCCGCTGACGGTGGTGCGCCCATCGTTGTGTCCAAGCCTGAGTCGGCCCAAGCGCAGGCCTTTCGCACGGTTGCCAAAACCATGATCAAGGCCGGGCACGCATGACGACGCCTCGTTTTCCCCCTTTGTTCAGTGGGTTGGCGGTCGACGGCCCCTTGGACCCGTTTGACAAAGCCTGTGTGGAGGCCGCGCGCGGCTGTGACGCGGGCTTGGTCGTTTACAATCTGGGGGCGGATACGCTGCGGGCTGCGATGGTGTTTGCCCCTGATGTGGTGCTGGCGGACGCGATGGCCATGCTGCCGTTGTGCGGCGTTGGATTTCAAAACGCGCTGGGGGCGCTCGCGCCACCTGAAGTGGCCGTGCATCTGGAATGGGATGGCGGTGTGCGGGTGAATGGCGCGTCCTGTGGACGCTTGCGCGTTGCGGCGTCCGGCAGTGATCCCAAAGCCGAGCCGGATTGGCTGGTTGTGGGGTTAGAGCTGCCCTTGTGGCCCGAAAGTGATGACACTGGGCACACCCCAGACCAAACGGCGCTTTATGCCGAAGGCTGCGCAGATGTGAACGCCGTGGATCTGCTGGAATCCTGGGTCAAACACACGCTGGTGGGTATCAACACATGGCTTGATGAAGGGGTCGCGCCTTTGCACAAGGATTGGCGCGGGCTGGCCCATGGAATTGGCGAAGCCATTGACATCAATGGGCATTCGGGCACCTATCTTGGTGTGGATGAACAATTTGGGATGCTGGTGCGCGACGACAAGACCACGCATTTGATCCCCTTGACCCACGTGCTGGAGGGCACCTGACATGAAGCTGGCGCGCGCAATTCACTTTGATGAAAGCGACATGAATGTCTTTCACTCACCTGCCCGCACGGGCGAATGGTGCATTTCGGGTGGATTTGAATTTTCCAACTGGACGCAGGCGGATTTGACCGGCAAAGCGCGTCAGGCCTTTGCCAATGGCTGGCTCGGCGTGGAAACTTTTGGGCGTGTGACGTTCGTTGCCGTGACCCAAGTGGAACCCGCCGAATTTGAGGTTTTGAAAACCGCGCTGGCCCAGCATTTTGTGCAGATGTACGGCGCACCATCCTTGGAAGCTGCTCTGCACGTGGCCGACGACGAATTGCGCCACATGGCCGATCTGTGTGACGATCAGGACCCAAATACGCTGCTGACCGTCGCGCGCGAATTGACAGATGCGGGCGTCAAGGAAGGGTTCCGCATCATCGAGCCACGCGATGCGGGGCTGGATCAATTTGCCATTCATGGATCACTTGATGAGTGACCTCTAGTACTTTGATCAAAAACACCTTTACCACCTGTGGAAAAAATCAAACCTACGTAATGTCGGGCCCCCGTGTCAGAGCTTGACCGTCTCGCGCAAGACGCGTGGGCGCATGTCGTGCGTGCTGCGGGGCTGCCAGACACAGGGTGGACGTTCACCCGTTTGTCGCGCCGTGATGATCCCCATATCGCAAGCCTGACGCAGCTGGCCCGTCACCCGGATGCGGGCGCGTTTACCTATAAGTTTCAATTGCGCCCCCATGCGCCGGATGGGTTTGCGCATCACTTTGAGTTGCAGCAACGGGCCTTTGATGCCTTTCCCCATTCCAAAGAACTGACCACACCGAAACCCATGTTCCTGGACGCAGAGCGCGGTGTCAGCCTGATGCAGTATGTCGAAGGGCAACCTGTTTCTGACGCCATCAAGGACGCCGCCAACGCGCCCTCCCAACAACGTGATCTGTTGCGGCGCTGCGGCGTGTGGCTGGATGCGTTCCACCGATCGCAAGAGGTTGATACGCGCAAGTTTCGCCCCGCCCGCATTGTGCAATCCCATGAGGCACAGCGAGACGCCATTTTGGCGGGTGACATGTCCGTCGCCGCACAACCGTTATACTTGAAAGGTATCCGCAAGCTGGCCGAGATCGCTCCCAAATATGCAGGCGCGCCAACCGTCGGCGCTGTCCAACATGGGGATTTCCATCTGCGCAATCTGATTATTGGCGACGGGCAACTGGCGGGGATTGATTTCACAAAAGGCAACACAGCCCCTGTTGGATATGACATTGCCAAGATCCTGCTGGATTTCACGGCGCTTTTTCGCGATCCGACAGATTTGAAGCCCGGCCAGATCATACATGACGCCACGTTGGATGCGTTTTTTGACGGCTACACATTGGTGGGACGGGACGATCCCAGTGTCGCGTTCTTGCTGTATGTGCGTATTTTGTCCACCTTGCTGACCGTGCCTGCCAAAAAGTGGCAGCGCACCGATGCCAAGCTGCGCACGCTGAACCGTTTGCGCCCGATTGCGCGACATGCGTTTCGCCCCGGCATGCTGGACGGTGCAAAAAACTCAAACAAAACAATCCGTTTTCTGTTGACCCGCAACAGTCTGGAGGCGGCGCGCGCTGGGACGCATGTGTTTGTGAACGCCCTGCGCCCGATTGCAGAACAGGCCGGATTTCGCGTCGCATTGGGGCGCAACACGGCGCATAACCGGCGGGACATGGACCCAAGCGACTTGGCCATTGTGCATATGTCGGATCCCGTTGGCGCGGATGGATTGGTGTTTCGCAAAGCCTATGCCGAGCCCTTTTGGCACGTTGAAAACCGGGCCGCGCGATGGGATTGGCGCATTGCGAAACGCGCCTTTGATCCGGGCACTGTGGATGCAGGAAAAGCCGCAGATTTCTTTGAACATTGGCGCAGCGCGCTGCACCCCAAAAGCGCTAGCCGCAGTGATGCGGGCTTTGTCTATATGCCGCTTCAAGGGAAGCTGTTGCGCCAACGGTCTTTTCAACGCGCCAGCCCAATCGACATGATCAAAACAACCTTGGCGCAGACCGATCTGCCCATCCGCGCAACGCTGCATCCTGCGGAAACCTATGCAGAGGATGAATTGGACGCGCTGCGGGCTCTTACACGGGCTGAGCCACGATTCACAGTGGATGACCTGCCGATGCAGGATGCGTTGGCTTCTTGCCGGTTTGTCGTGACACAGAATTCCAGCGCGGCCTTTCATGCGATGTTTTACGAAAAACCCTCGGTATTGTTTGCCGGGATCGACTTTCACCATGCCTGTTTCACCTGTGATCCGGGGGCGCCCATGGCTGCGTTTAAGGCTGCATTGGACAAACCCGTGCCCTTTGCGCGCTTTATCTATTGGTATTGGGCACTGAACTGCATCAATTTAGATGCTGACAACGCGGCCTCTGATCTGCGGGATCGCCTGATTGCCCTTGGGTGGCCGATGGATGCAAAACCCTGAATCGCAAAAATCGGGACGTGTTGGCTGACTCGGGTGACTTGGTTGACTCATCAAAAGATGCAGGTGCGTCTGGTATGTGCAGTGGCTTTTGCATGTAACCTTGCTCCTCACCCACTCAAGGAATGCCACGCAAATACTTGATAAACATCAGTTTTCGTGAAAACTTCGTCAATCTACTAATTTATTAGTTGACCATTTCATGAGCGTTTGCAAAGTTAAGTCAGTCGGCGGAGGACCGGCACTAATTCAAATGGGAGGACTAAGATGCGCAAGTATCTTCTCTCCGCTGTTGCAGCTAGCGCTGTGATTGCGGGAACGGCACCGCTGTACGCGGATGAAGCCGCAGCTAAACGTTGGATCGATAGTGAATTCCAACCCTCATCGCTGAGCAAAGACGAACAAATGTCTGAAATGCAGTGGTTTATCCAAGCCGCTGATCCGTTCAAGGGCATGGAAATCAACGTTCTGTCCGAGGGCATTCCAACACATGGCTATGAAGCCGAAGTGTTGACCAAAGCGTTCGAGGACATCACCGGAATCAAGGTCAATCACCAGATCCTGGGTGAAGGCGAAGTTGTGCAGGCTGTGCAAACGCAGATGCAGACACAACGCAACCTGTATGACGGCTATGTCAACGACTCTGATCTGATCGGGACACATTCGCGCCTGCAACTGGCGTATAACCTGACGGATCAAATGGCAGGCAGCTGGGCGGCGACCACGTCCCCGACATTGGATCTGGATGACTTCATGGGCAGCCAGTTCACAACGGGCCCGGATGGCGATCTGTATCAGCTGCCAGACCAGCAGTTTGCGAACCTTTATTGGTTCCGCAAAGACTGGTTTGACCGCGCGGACCTGCAAGAGGCGTTCAAGGCCAAGTATGGCTATGATTTGGGCGTTCCGGTCAACTGGTCGGCCTATGAAGACATTGCCGAGTTCTTTTCGGAAGATGTGAAGAACATTGATGGTGTCGATATTTTCGGTCACATGGATTACGGCAAACGCGCGCCCGACTTGGGTTGGCGGATGACGGATGCGTGGCTGTCGATGGCGGGTGCGGGTTCCAAGGGTGAGCCAAACGGCATTCCAATCGACGAATGGGGCATCCGTATGGAAGCGGGATCATGCAACCCATCGGGTGC
>CALHST010000425.1 GCA_938038825.1 uncultured Paracoccaceae bacterium
ACCCGAGGCGCTATTGGCACGCCTTCTTCGGCGTAGTGGATGGCCGGGGCCAAGATGCGGTCCAGACCGATGGTGCCTTCGGTTTCAGCCAAACGGCAAAAGGCGTCCATCGCGCCGGGGATGGAAACGGCTTCGGGGCCATGTAGGGGCACTGTTTTGTGACCCTTGTCCCGAAGGTCTTGGGCATTGGCGGCGGCGGGCGCGCGGCCTGATCCGTTAAATGCGCGGACTGGATGGTTTGGTTTGGACCACAGCACAAAGCAATCACCCCCGATTCCGGTCATTTGTGGTTCACATATCCCCAAAAGAACTGCGCCAGCGATGGCTGCATCCATGGCGTTTCCACCGGATTTCAGGATGTCTATGGCGGCTGCAGCGGCAAGAGGGTGTGACGTGGCGCAAACGCCGTTTTGTGCCAGAACAGGGGAACGGCCGGGGAAGTGAAAATCGCGCATGGTTTGGAAAGCTCCGATCAGGGTGTTCCTGGTACGCTATGATGCCAGCGCAGGAATTCCAAGTCGGTCAGAGTAGAAGCCCCGGTGTCGCACACTGGGTGGGGGCTGTTAAGCACGACACCGGGGGAAGCTATATGCAGCTACAAGGAATGGTATGCCGGTCATTCGCGGCAGAAATGTGGAGTAATAAAGTTTCTTTACTGTCCGTTTTAAGAAAGAAAAAGGCAAAGTTAATCAGAGGTTGAAGGCCCGGGTGTTGGCAAAGATGCGTTTTTCTGAAGTTTTGGATTTTGGGGCATTTAGGTTCATCGCGCGACAAGGCGGGCGCATCGAACAGTGTATGGTCATGCGGCGTCGAGACGTTGGTTTGACAGAGAGGTTTGTCTGAAACGACCGGCACGTATTTGGTCGGTTGCAAAGACATTTCGCCAGCCGAAGATTCCGATCGGCGGCTTAAGTGGCGCGTGGATTACGCGCCCATGGCAACGGCGAGCCTTAGATCCAGAATGTTTTTGCCGTTTTCATAGGCGTAATCCACATCCTTGGCCAAATCTTGGATCAGGAACCAACCGAATCCACCTTCGGGCAGATCGAACATGTCGACATCAACGTCGGCTTGTACGGCCATCGGGAGTTTTTCTTCCGGCATAGGGCGTCCACTGTCGGTCACACGGAAATGAAGCCCTTTTTCGCCCCGTTTGCACGTAATGTTTATGGCGCCTGTTGGATCACCTTCGGGGTAGGCATGTTCCACAATGTTGTTCAGCGCTTCGGCAAGAACCAGTTCAATTGTGCCGGTTTCTTCCACATCCAATGACAAAGGTTTCAAGCCATCCAGCACCTGAGCCAAGGCTTGTCGCACAGCAAGAGGGCCACTTTGGAACTCAACATCAAACATGTGCGCGCTTAACGTATCTGTCATGCCGTCTGCCTTTTACGTCAGATTGCTAAGGGCTTCATCCAATGTTTGGAACATCGGAAACACTGAATCCATGCGCGTAAGCTTGAAGACTTTCGCCACTGTGGGTGTCAGTCCGGCCAAAGCCAAGGTGCGTTCTTTTCCCATGGCTTTCATGGCCGCGACAATGGCGCCAAGGCCGCTGGAATCGACGAAATCAACCTTTTGCAGGTTCAAAACCACAATCTTGGCACCTGCTTCAGTCTGGCTGCGCATACCTTCTTTGAAAGACAACGCCACAGCGGCATCAATGCGTGCTTCGTTCACCGTTACAATTTGGCGTCCGGCGTTTGTTGTGCTGACTAGTTCCATAATATATCGAAAGCCCTGAATGATGTTGCACATTCCATAGTGGGCAATCCTTACTATTTGGTATGTGCCCGCGCGAAAAGGGAGTTTCGAAAATGAAAACTGTTGTGATCGCAGGCGCCGCCCGCACGCCAATGGGGGGCTTTCAGGGCGAGTTGCAGCCCTTGTCCGCGTCGGATCTTGGCGGTGCAGCGATAAAGGCTGCGTTGGCAGACGCGCGCACGTCTACTGTTGACGAGGTGTTGATGGGCTGCGTTTTACCAGCAGGGCAAGGCCAAGCACCGGCACGTCAGGCAGGGTTTGCAGCGGGTTTGGGCAACGACGTGCCTGCGACGACGCTGAACAAAATGTGTGGGTCAGGAATGAAAGCGGCCATGACAGCGTTTGACCAGATCGCTTTGGGACAGACCGATGTCATGATCGCGGGCGGCATGGAAAGCATGACCAATGCGCCGTACTTGCTGCCAAAAATGCGGGACGGTGCGCGTTTAGGGCATGGGCAGGTGGTTGACCACATGTTCCTTGACGGTTTGGAAGACGCGTATGACAAGGGCCGTCTGATGGGCACATTTGCAGAAGATTGCGCAGAGGCTTTTCAATTCACACGGGCTGCGCAGGATGACTATGCGCTGGCGTCCCTTAGTCGGGCAGTCGCCGCGCAAGAAAGTGGCGCGTTTGAAGGTGAAATTGCCGAAGTTGAATTCAAAACCCGCAAGGGCGCAGTCACCATGTCCACGGACGAACAGCCCGGCAAGGCCCGCCCCGAGAAGATCCCATCGCTCAAGCCAGCCTTTCGCGAAGGTGGAACAGTGACCGCCGCGAACTCTTCGTCGATTTCGGATGGCGCAGCGGCGTTGGTGATTGCGTCGGAAGAGGCTGCCACACAGCAGAACCTAAAGGTTCGCGCGCGCATTCTGGGGCATGCCTCTCATGCGCAGGAACCGGGCTTGTTCACAACTGCACCGGTGCCCGCAGCACAGAAACTGCTGGATCGGATCGGTTGGGACAAAGACGATGTTGACCTGTGGGAGGTCAACGAGGCCTTTGCCGTGGTTCCCATGGCCTTCATGCATGAAATGGGACTGTCACATGATATCGTGAACGTGAACGGCGGTGCCTGCGCGTTGGGCCATCCCATCGGTGCCTCCGGCGCTCGGATCATGGTGACATTGTTGAACGCATTGGAAAAACGCGACCTAAAACGGGGTGTGGCTGCCATTTGTATTGGCGGCGGCGAAGGGACAGCGATTGCCATCGAACGGGTCTAGGATGCGGGCAGACTATTCCGCACTGGCGCAAACGATTGGCGCGCTGACCGAAGGCGAAACGGATCACGTTTCCTTGATGGCCACAGTCGTTTGCGAATTGCACCACAGTGATGATCGGTTTGATTGGACCGGGTTTTACCGCGTGACAGAACCCGGGATGCTCAAGATTGGGCCCTACCAAGGTGGCCATGGGTGCCTAAAGATCCCGTTTTCGCGTGGTGTTTGTGGCGCTGCTGCGCGCACGGAGCAGGCGCAATTGGTGATGGATGTAAATGCCTTTGAGGGGCACATTGCCTGCGCGTCCTCAACACAGTCTGAAATCGTTTTGCCTGTAACGGATCAATCAGGGGCGTTGCTGGGTGTGCTTGATATCGACAGCGATCTACCCGCTGCGTTTACCCAAGAGGACGTCGATCACCTGCAGAAAATCCTGCATCAGGTTTTCGCGGGTGACGGTTGCATAAACAAACCCTAGCACAAGAACGACCTGCAGTCCTGCGATACCAAAAAGGTATGTATTGAATGGCTGCTTGCGCGTCTTGTGGCGAAACTGCGTTCTGGCAAGAAATGCCCCAAGCGTTCCGCCAAGCGCTGCGCTGAGCAAAAGAGTGCGTTCAGAGATGCGCCGCGCCTTGTTTTGCGCATGTCTTTTGTCGCGGCGAAAAAGATACCAGCTCGTCAGATTAATAGCTGCAAAATAGCACATCAAAGCCAAGGATACGTCGCCTGTCATCATACGGTGTTGCACCAAGGAATAATGTCAGAATTTTGGAGTTCTTGGAACGATCACAGGGGGAGACATCAAGCAAGAAAAGTTCGTGAAATTTTCCTTGTTTTTTTCATTCGCATGATGCAGGTTTCGCCAAATTGGGATCAAATGGCCGAGGCTGAGTCTGACAGTGTTGCATGCGTCACCAAGTACCTTGGGAGCCGACTTAAGGGCTTTGCGCAAATCGCGCGGTCTGACACTGACGGATTTGTCAGACGTGCTTGGCCGTTCTGTCGGTTGGCTTAGTCAGGTCGAACGGGACAAGTCAGAACCTTCGATTACAGACCTGCGACATCTTGCGGCTGCATTGGATGTGTCCGTTTCCATGCTGGCACAGAGCAAGGCTGTGGATGCCCATGAAGAAGGCTTTGTTGTCCGGTCTGGCAGTCGCCGCCCCATAGGGTCACGCATGTCGGGACTGGTCGAGGAATTGCTGTCGCCTGATCTGACAGATGATTTCGAAATGGTGTATTCCACCTTTGAACCCGGTTCTGAAATTGGCGAAACCGTGACTCGCCCTACACAAGAAGTGGGATACTTGATTTCCGGCAAGCTGGATCTGACCGTGGGACCCCGCACCTTTACAATCCTTCCCGGTGACAGCTTCCGTATCCGTGGAGAGCCGTTCCGCTGGGCGAATCCTTACCTTGCCCCTGCTATTGCGATCTGGGTGATCGCCCCGCCGGTGTATTAATGTCATTCGAGGCGTGGACCATATTCGCGCTGTTTTGGGTCGTCTTCGTGACAACACCCGGCCCAAATGCCGTAAACTGCATCCAAAACGGGATGAGCTTTGGCTTTTTGGGCAGTTTGCCGGGCGTCGCGGGGATCCTGACGCAAGCCACTGCGTTTTTGATTCTGTCAGCACTGGGCGTCACGGCGCTGATCGCGGCTTCGCCCACCATGTTCTTCGTGGCCAAGCTGATTGGCGCGGGGTTCTTAATCTGGTTGGGCATACGCGGCTGGATGAACGCGTCCAATCCTGTCGTAGTTGCGAAAACGACCCGCCGAGGGATGTACGTCAAGGCGCTTGCCATTGCGGCGATCAACCCCAAATCGGTGGCCGGTTATCTGGCGGCGTTCAGCCAATTTGTGCAACCCGACGTCCCAATCTGGAGCCAAATGGTCGTGATCATGCCCACTGCTTTGGTGCTGACGACGCTAAGCTATTGCGGATTCACGGCTCTTGGCGCGGGGCTTGGGCGTACCGCATTGGCAGCGGTCATGAATGTCTGGCTGCGCCGCATCTTGGCCGTGTGCTTTGTCATTTATGGCGTTCTGCTGGGGGCGTCGTCCGCTCCGGGGAGGGCTTGAGATGTCAGATGCGGTTGCCTGTTCGTGCTTGTGTGGCGCGGTGACGTTTAGCTTGATGCCGCCCTTGCGCCCGGTGATCGCGTGCCATTGCGGGACATGCCGCAAAACCTCGGGGCATTTTTGGGCAGCAACGGCCGTGGCGCGGGACCGATTGATTGTGACCAACGATGCCGGTCTCAGCTGGTATAACTCCTCGGATACGGCACGCCGCGGGTTTTGTGATCAATGCGGCAGCAGCCTGTTTTATGACCCGCACGGCGAAGACCGGATTGCGGTGTCGGCTGGTGCGATTGATGGCACGACAGGGTTGGCGTTGCAGTCCCATGTTTTTATCGCCGAAAAGGGTGATTACTATGACCCCGGCGGCGATGTGCCCTGCCATGATCACTTCAGCGGGCGGGAACAAGATGCTTAAGGGGTCGTGCCTGTGCAAAGCCGTCACCTTTGACGTCACCGCGGAAAACCGCGCCACCGCCTGCCATTGCAGCCAATGCCGCAAGCAATCGGGCCATTACTGGGGATCGGGTCAGGCGCATCTGGATGACGTCGCGATCATCGGAGAGGTTCGCTGGTTCGAGGCCTCGCCCATGGCCAAGCGCGGCTTTTGTCCGACCTGTGGATCGTTTCTGTTCTGGAAAGCACATGACGAAGACAAGATCAGCTTTTCCTTGGGGGTCATCGACGGACCCACGGGTCTGACCCTGCAACGCCACATCTTTACCGGTGACAAAGGCGACTATTACGATATCGCGGATGGTCTTCCGCAGAGGGAGGATTGATGCTC
>CALHST010000426.1 GCA_938038825.1 uncultured Paracoccaceae bacterium
TGCACCGTTCGCTGCTGGACAACTTGAACCTAGCCGCGCTGGAAAACGCGACTGAACAAGATCTTCGTGCCGAAATCAACGCGATTACCAGTGAAATCCTGGAAGAGCGTGCCATTGTCTTGAACCGAGAAGATCGCACCACATTGAACAAGGAATTGTTCGATGAGGTTACTGGGCTTGGTCCCTTAGAGACCTTATTGCGCGATGATACCGTGAACGATATTCTGGTGAACGGTCCACAGCAGATTTTTGTGGAACGCGATGGTAAGCTTCAGCTGACCAATGTTACGTTTAAAGACGAGCGTCACCTTCTTCGGATCATTGACAAAATCGTTTCCGCCGTCGGTCGGCGGGTTGATGAATCCAATCCTTATGTGGACGCGCGCCTGAAAGATGGCTCGCGCTTTAACGCAATGGTGCCACCTGTTGCGGTTGACGGCTCTCTTGTCTCAATCCGGAAGTTCAAAAAGGACAAACTGGGCATTGACGATCTGGTCAATTTTGGCGCCTTCACCGAAGAAATGGCGGCCTATTTGCAAGCGGCCGTGTCTACCCGTTTGAACATTATCGTGTCTGGCGGTACCGGCTCTGGTAAAACCACCACGCTCAACGCCCTGTCGTCCTTTATTGACGATGCGGAACGGATCCTCACGATCGAGGATACTGCGGAACTTCAACTGCAACAAACCCATGTGGGCCGGATGGAAAGCCGCCCGCCAAACGTGGAAGGCAAAGGCGAAGTGTCCCCTCGTGATTGTCTGAAGAACGCGCTTCGGATGCGCCCTGACCGCATTATCGTTGGGGAAACGCGTGGCGAAGAAGTGATCGACATGTTGCAGGCCATGAACACCGGCCACGATGGATCCATGACCACCATCCACGCCAACAACGCCCGAGACGGGATTTCCCGTCTGGAAAACATGATCGCCATGGCGGGTATCGAAATGCCGCTGAAAGCGATGCGTTCCCAGATCTCCTCGGCTGTGAACTTGATCGTTCAGGCTTCGCGCCTGCAAGACGGCTCTCGGCGCATGACGTCCATCACAGAGATTACCGGCATGGAAGGCGAAGTGATCTCTATGCAGGAAATTTTTCGGTTCCAACGTGTTGGCCTGACCAAAGACAACAAAATTATTGGGCATTTCACGGCAACAGGCGTGCGATCCCACTTCTCTGAACGGTTCCGGTTGTGGGGCTATGACTTGCCAACTTCCATTTATGAACCTGTGGCTGCTCAGTAAGCAAAGGCTGAAATTATGAGTGCAGAACCAATTATTTACGGCCTGATCTTCATCGGCGTTCTTGTGCTGGTCGAAGGCCTTTATCTGGTGGTTTTTGGAAAATCCATTAGCCTGAACAGCAGGGTGAACAGGCGCCTTGAAATGTTGAACAAAGGCACCTCGCGCGACGAGGTGCTGGAAACGCTGCGCAAGGAAATGCAGCAGCACATGAAAGCGCGGTCAATCCCGCTGTATTCATTGCTGGCGGACAAGGCCCAAAAAGCTGCGATTGCGTTCACGCCCCAGCAGCTCATGATGATTATGGCCGGTGTTTCTGGGCTGGCTTTTGTGGGCATGACAATTGGGACCGAAACTGAAGTGCCAGTGCGCGCTTTGATGTCTGTCGCGATTGGTGTGGGCGGTGTTTATTTCTGGGTCTCATCCAAAGCCAAAAAACGACTTGGCATGATCGAAGAACAACTGCCTGACGCCATCGAATTGATGGTGCGGTCCTTGCGAGTTGGTCACCCCTTCTCGTCTGCGATTTCGATTGTTTCGAAAGAAGTGGCGGATCCGCTTGCGTCCGAATTTGGCGTCATCGCAGATGAAAGCGCGTATGGCCGTGACGTGGGTGAAGCGCTCAAGGATATGTCCGAACGCTTGGATATGCAGGATTTGCGCTTCCTTGCGGTGGCTGTGACAATCCAACAGCAATCCGGCGGTAACCTGGCCGAAATTCTTGCTGGCCTGTCAAAAGTGATCCGGGCGCGGTTCCGTTTGTTCCGCAGGGTGCGGGCCATTACGGCCGAGGCGCAATGGTCCGGCAAATTCCTATCAGCTTTCCCCCTGATCGCCTTGGTTGTGATTAATGTGGGTGATCCGAATTATTACGACGTTGTCCGGGACCACGAATACTTCATTCCTGCGTGTTTCTTTGTCGGCATCATGTTGTCCATCAACCTGTATGTCATGCGCGTCCTGACCGACATTAAAGTTTAAAGAGACGGAGCAATACAGATGGGTTTTTTACAACCAGTCAACGATCTTCTGGTCGGATACCTTGGCCCGCTCGGTCCCATCATTTTGGTGGGTGTGCTTGGCTTGGTCATTGTCGCTGTGACAGTATCGATGATGCTTGCGCAGCCCGAAGATCCGCTAAACAAACTCAAGAAAAACGCCAAAAGTGGCACCACAACTGAAGCGCAAAAAGAACGGTTGCGTCAGGGTGGTAGAAACGAACAACTTGAACGTTTTTCCAAGTTCCTTGAACCGGAAGACGTAGCCGAGCTGTCGAAACTACAGCTGACGATGCGTCAGGCAGGCTACCAGTCCAAAGACTCTGTGCGCATGTTTCATGCCGCGCAAATGGTGCTGGCTATCCTCGGGATCATCTTGGGCCTGTGCTATACGACCTTCGTTATTAGCCCGGATGTGGAACTGACCACTCAGCAAAACATTATGTATATTCTGGGCCCCGGCGGTGTTGGGTATTTCCTGCCCAAATACTGGATCAACAAACGGGTTGCAGAGCGCAAAGAGGAAATCACGCGTGGTTTCCCAGACAGCCTCGACATGATGCTGGTGTGTGTCGAAGCCGGACAATCGATGGACCAATCCATTAACCGGGTTGCCGGAGAGTTGCGTGGTTCTTGCGCTGCATTGGCCGATGAATATGAAATCGTGTCTTATGAAATGAAAGCCGGTAAAGACAAGTCCGCAGTCCTTCAGGATATGGGCGAACGCTGCGGTGTGCAGGACGTGTCCTCGTTTGTCACAGTGCTTGTTCAATCCGCCACGTTCGGGACGTCGGTATCGGAAGCCTTGCGCGTCTATGCAGGTGAAATGCGCGACAAACGCGTGATGCGGGCTGAAGAAGCCGCCAACAAATTGCCAACAAAAATGACTTTGGCCACAATGATGCTAACAGTGCCGCCGCTGCTTGTAATCCTGGTGGGACCTTCTGTCCACGGGATCACACAACTCGGAAACATCGGCGGTCCGTGATGTAACGAGTCTCGCAAGTCACAAGTAGGGAAAAACCGTTCCGAAAGGGGCGGTTTTTCTTTGCTTTTTTTCCAAGACCTGTTCCAAATACGAAAAACATATAAGATCGGGCAGGTTACGATCATGAAATCGGTACGTTTTTCGCGCACAAGATTGTGCGTGGCGACCTTGAGTGGGCTTTTGGTCATTGCGGGATGTTCGCCCGCCATTGATCAATCCAGCGACGGCGTTGTTGCGCCCGGCGTCAACCGGTTTGCGCAATCCGAAGACCATTTGATCGTTGCACACAGACTTGTCGCTGCTGACGAACATGAACTGGCCCTGCGCTCTTTTACGCGGGCGGCATTGGATCGCGGCAACACCGACACTGAAATTCTGCTGGGTATGGGCACCGCCAATCTTGGGCTTGGGCGACTTAAGCAAGCCGAGCGTTTGCTGCGTCTGGCCGCCGAAAACAAAGAAGCATGGCCTGAAGTGTACAACAATCTGGGCGTTGTTCTGATGGAACAGGGACGTAACCACGAAGCGTCTCAAATCTTCAAGAAAGCCTATGCGCTGGACAATGGCGAAAGTGACTCAATCCGGGACAATCTGAGATTGGCGCTATCTAAAAGTGAAAATTCTGTTATCCTAGAGGATAATCAAGAAGACTATAAATTGGTGCGGCGTGGTCGGAACGACTATTTGATCAGCAAGACACCATGAACGAGGCAGAGCAGTAAAAGGACGCAAAAACATGCGCCGACCTATTCTATTTTCCCTAAGCATCAGCAGTGCTTTGGTTCTCGCAGCTTGTGGCGGCGGAGATCAAGCCGTCGACCGGGCTTTCAATGATGTGAATGTCATTGACGAAAGTAACCTCAACGAAGTGATGTTGACCGTTGCCGACCCAAATGAGGCTGTCACACATTTCGCGCGCATTGCGCAGTCCGATCCGGGACGCATTGATGCGCAACGTGGTTTGGCACTGTCCCTGTCCCGGGCAAAACGTGTGGACGAGGCAAAATCGCAATGGGCAAAAGTTGTGATCATGCAAGATGCCACCAACAGCGACCATGTCGAATATGCCGATGCCTTAATCCGCACCGGTGATTGGGCCTTGGCAGAAAAGACGCTGGATTCCGTGCCCCCAACACACGAGACATTCAAGCGCTATCGCCTTGAAGCCGTTGTTGCCGACAGCAAACAAGAGTGGAAAAAAGCGGACAGCTTTTATGAAACGGCCATTGGCCTGACCACAACGCCCGGCAGTGTCATGAACAACTGGGGATATTCCAAGTTGTCTCGCGGTGATTTCAAAACAGCGGAACGCTTGTTTATCGATGCAATCAACGCAGATCCAAAACTGTTTACCGCAAAAAACAACTTGGTTTTGGCACGTGCAGCACAGCGTAACTATACCCTGCCTGTGATCCAGATGGATCAATCGGAACGGGCGCATCTGTTGCATACGATGGCTTTGTCAGCGATCAAACAAAATGATGTGGAAACAGGTAAGACCCTGCTACGCGAAGCCATCGATACCCATCCTCAGCACTTCGAAGCCGCGGTCCGGGCCTTGCGTGCCTTGGAAAGCGCGTAACTTCCATTGATGGCCCTGACACAATTCGAGGCCTGGGTTTGCCTGCCATTTCTGGTGCCGTTGTGTTTTTACACAGCGTATACAGATTTGCGGGAAATGAAGATCAAAAATCAAACCGTTCTTGCGATGGGCGGTTTGTTTCTTGTTTTGGGTCTGATCACCCTACCCTTTGATGTGTATTTGTGGCGCCTTGCGCAATTGGCCATCGTGCTTGTGGTGGGCATTGTGCTGAACGCTGCAGGTGTCATGGGCGCTGGGGATGCAAAATTTGCAGCCGCGGCAGCCCCTTACGTGGCATTGGGAGATCTACGCCTGATTATCGTGCTGTTTGTTGCGTTTCTGATCACCGCATTCATCGCGCATCGCATTGCAAAACACAGCCCCCTGCGCCGAATGGCGCCCGATTGGGAAAGCTGGAACCGCAAAAAAGACTTCCCAATGGGGCTGGCCCTTGGCCCCTGTCTTGCCACCTATTTGGGACTTGGCGCCATAATGGGGTCATAATTTTCTGCCAAACTTCGTGTTAACGTTGCGCCGAAATGGACGCGACCCGTAAGTCTTCTTGCGCGCAAAGAACAACACGAAACATAGGCAACACAGGCACGTCCCCATGAATATGCAAACCACAAGTGTTATGGCGCCCCCCGCGCCCAAACGGCTTCACGAGATGAAGCTGCCCACAGTGATGATGCGGGACATTTTGCTGAAAACTATGTTCCGCAAGAACCTGGATTTGGTGAGCGAACTCAGCCAAGCGATCTGTCTGCCCATTCCGGTCACACAAGAACTTGTGGATATGGGCCGCGATCAGAAGCTGATCGAAGCCACAGGGACCTTGTCTGCTACGTCCGGGAATGAAATGGGTTACCAGCTCACGGACGCAGGTAAATCCCGCGCACATGATGCCTTGGCACAATCCGAATATTTTGGCGCGATGCCCGTACCGCTGGAAGTTTACAAAGAACAGGTTCAACGCCAGTCGATCCGCAATATCCAATTGACCCGCGACCAACTGACCGGCGCAATGGGACATCTGATTTTGCCAGACGCCTTGTTGGATCATCTGGGCCCTGCAGTTGGCGCGGGCCGCTCAATTCTGATGTATGGCCCCCCGGGTAACGGCAAATCTTCGATTTCGAATGGGATCCGGGATGCGATGGGGGACAAAGTTTATGTACCCCGCGCCATCGAATTCGCCGGCCAAGTGATTACAGTCTATGACCCGATTGTGCATTCCGCCGCAGAAGAACAGATTGATGATCCAAATTCGCTGCGCCGCACAGGCAATCGCTTTGATACGCGTTATGTGCGCTGCGAACGCCCCACAGTGATTACGGGCGGTGAATTATCGCTTGATATGTTGGATCTGGTCTACAATCCTACAGCCAGGACGTATCAGGCGCCTTTGCAGCTGAAATCCACCGGCGGCATCTTCATCGTGGACGACCTTGGTCGACAGGCAGAACCGCCACAGGCTTTGGTCAACCGCTGGATTGTTCCCTTGGAAGAGGCGAAAGATATCCTTGCGTTGCAATCAGGTGAGAAATTCGAAGTTCCGTTTGATACTTTGGTGATCTTTTCAACCAACTTCCATCCAAACGAGATTTTTGACCAAGCCGCCCTGCGTCGGATTTTCTTCAAGATCAAAATTGATGGACCCAATCAGGAAGACTTCCTGAAAATCTTCGCGATGGTGGCCCGCAAGAAGGGTGTGCCCCTAGATGAGGCATCCCTGGTGCATTTGCTGAAGGTGAAATACCCAACCATCGACAATGTCTATGCGAACTATCAACCCAACTTCCTGATCGACCAGATTAAGTCGATCTGCGATTTTGAGGGCATCCCCTATCAAATGCGCCCGGATCTTTTGGACCGGGCCTGGGCCAATATGTTCGTCAAAGACGAAACGATTGTCCGTTAAACCTTGCGGAGCGCGCCTTGGGGCGCGCCCGTGATTTTATTTTAGGGGGAGACGTTGCCTCCCCCTTGCCCCCCTCCAGGATATTTTTGGCAAAAAGAAAATGGGGGAGTGGGAGTGCGCCACCGGATGCTTTAAGTTTGCGTCTATGGCGCTACCACAGATCATCACGGAGTGGTTCTCAGCACAAGGCTGGGACATTCATCCTCATCAGCACATGATGGTGGCCCGTAGTGGGGATCCTGCGGTTTTGTTGATCGCACCGACCGGTGGTGGCAAGACCATGGCCGGGTTTCTGCCCACGCTGGCAGAATTGGCGGATGGCACCCATGAGGGCATACACACGTTATATGTGTCGCCCTTGAAAGCGCTGGCTGCCGATATCAAACGCAATTTACGCCGCCCTGTTGAGGAGATGGGATTGCCCATCCGCATCGAAGATCGCACTGGGGATACCTCGCAGACTGTCAAAAAGCGTCAACGTGTCGATCCTCCGCATATTTTGCTGACAACACCGGAAAGTTTGGCGTTGCTGACGTCTTATGAGGATGCGCCGCGCATGTTTGCGGGGCTTAAGCGGATTGTCGTGGATGAAATCCACGCATTGGCCGAAAGCAAACGCGGGGATCAGCTGTTTCTGGCTTTGGCCGCGCTGAACGCGCTTGTGCCGGATCTACGCCGTGTTGGGTTGTCTGCCACCGTGGAAGATCCCGAAGCCATTGCCCATTTGCTGGCACGTCATCCTGACCCTTGCGAGGTTTTACATGCCGATCTGGGGCCACCGCCCGACATTGCCATGCTGGAAACTGACGAAGCCCCTCCATGGGCTGGGGGAGGCGCAAAATACGCAATTCCAGCGGTTCTGGAAGAGGTCAAAAAGCACAAAACCACATTGATCTTTCACAACACCCGCGCGCAGGCGGAAATCTTTTTTCACAACCTTTGGCTTGCGAACACGGACAGTCTGCCGATTGGCATCCATCATGGTTCGTTGGATCGCGTGCAACGAGACCGCGTGGAAGGTGCTATGGTGCGCGGTGAATTGCGTGCGATCGTGTGCACAGGATCTTTGGATTTAGGCATTGACTGGGGGGATGTGGATCTGGTGATCCAAATCGGTGCCCCGAAGAACGTCAAACGCCTTGTGCAACGCATTGGACGCGCCAATCACCGTTACAACGCGCCGTCCAAAGCGTTGTTGGTGCCAGCCAACCGCTTTGAGGTGGTGGAATGTGTCGCCGCCTTGGACGCCGTCTATGATGGTGAGTTGGACGGCGATCCGCGGGGTCCCGGCCCACGTGATGTATTGTGCCAGCATATCTTGATTGCCGCGTCTTCGGGTCCTTTTGAGGCGGACGCGCTTTTTGCACAAATGACGTCGGCCGGGGCGTATTCGGATCTGAGCCGCGCGGAATTTGATGCATGTCTCGATTTCTGTGCGACGGGGGGATATGCGTTGCGCGCCTATGACAAATGGCGGCGCTTACAGCAACGCCCCGACGGCATGTGGGCCCTGCGTGATCCCCGGGCTGCCCAGCGTATTCGCATGAATGTGGGCACTATTCAGGACACAGACACGTTGAAAGTACGGCTAAAGCGATCACGTGGCGGTAAACCGTTGGGTGAGATCGAAGAGAGCTTTGCATCGTCCTTGACCCCCGGGGATACGTTCCTGATCGGGGGGCAAATTGTACGCTATGAAGGCCTGAACCAAATGACAGTTGAGGTCACGCGGCGCGCCGACAAAAAGCCCAAGATCGCAACGTTCATGGGCACCAAATTCGCCACGTCGACCCAATTGTCCCAGCGGATCTTACGCATGTTCCAGCAAGACACTTGGCCCGGTCTGCCCACGCACACAGCGGAGTGGTTGGGATTGCAACGCACGCTGTCCCGCTTGCCGCAGCCAGGGCGTTTGCTGGTCGAAAGCTTTCCGCATGATGGGCGCGAGAATACGGTGGTTTATGGTTTTGCCGGGCGTAACGCGCAACAAACACTGGGCCTGCTGATCACCAAGCGATTGGAAGAAGAAGGCCTGAACCCCCTTGGCTTTGTTGCAACCGACTATGCCACATTGATCTGGGGGCTGGACCGTGTGCCCGACCCTGCCCCGTTGTTTGACATTGACGCGTTGCGTAACGGGTTGGACACGTGGCTTGCGGGCAATGCGGTGATGAAGCGCACCTTTCGCGCATCCGCCACGATTGCCGGTTTGATCGAACGCAACACTCCGCAGGCGAAAAAAAGCGGGCGGCAAGCGACGTTCAGCTCCGATATCTTGTATGACACTCTGCTGAAATATGACCCAGATCATTTGATGTTGCAGATCACCCGGGAAGAGGCGGAGCGCGGCATGGTTGATTTTGGTCGTATCGAAGAGATGGTCAATCGCACCAAAGGGCGGATAGATCACGTGCGTCCCGGACGGATCACTCCCTTGGCTGCGCCATTGTTTTTAGAACCGGGTCGCGTGCCAATCAAAGGGCTGGCCGAGGAAAAACTGCTGGAAGAAGAAGCAGAACGGTTATTGGAAACGGCAGGTGTCACAGACCAGACCGTCACACCCAACTGATGGGTTCGCTCTTGATTTTTTGCTGGCAATCAGCAATGAACAAATCATGAACGGATGTGACATCACGCTTTCCAACGTCGCTCTGACAGCGCTTCCCTCTGGGGCGCTTTGGTGGCCCGATATGTGTTTGCTATGTGTGTCGGATCTCCATTTGGGAAAATCCGAACGCCTTGCGCGCCGAGGTGGCGCCCATCTGCCGCCCTATGAAACTAAAGACACATTGGACCGCCTCTCTGCGGATCTTGAAAACACCAATGCCCGCCAGGTCGTTTGCTTGGGCGACAGCTTTGATGATCTGGACGCTGCGCGCGGAATGACAGAAGCCACGCGATTGGAAATTTCACGGCTTCAGGCCGGGCGTCGTTGGATTTGGATCGAAGGCAACCATGATGCGGGGCCCGTTGAGTTTGAGGGTGAACATGTCTTTGAACTGCCCCTGGGGCCGCTCACCTTTCGCCATATTGCCCAAGCGAACGGCCATGGTGAAATCTCTGGGCATTATCACCCCAAGGCGCATGTGCGCACGCGGGCCAAAACTGTGACGCGCGCTTGCTTTTTGGTGGACAGCCAACGGCTGATCATGCCCGCGTTTGGAACCTATACTGGCGGGTTATCCAGTCATGACCCTGTGTTTGATCCGTTGTTCGGAGTCGATGCACGGGCCATTCTAACGGGACGCCGTGCCCTTGCTGTCCCCATGCCCCGAAATGCAGAACGTGCGGCGTGACTTTGAAAACCCGCATTCAAAACAGCTTTGATCGACAAAGTTTGATGACCACATTTGGGGCGTCGCTTCACGATGTGCAAAAAGGCCATGTCGAGATCCGCGCGCCCATCAAAGACATCGCAAAACAACAACAAGGGCTGGCGCATGCCGGTCTGACCTTTGCCCTTGGAGATACCGCGGCAGGTTACGCTGCGCTGACCTGTATGCCCGAAGATTGCGAAGTGGTGACTGCAGAAATCAAAATTAATCTACTGGCCGCTGGCATCGGCAGCTCTCTGGTGGCAAGGGGCCGTGTCCTAAAGCCCGGCAAGCGGTTGGTTGTTGTGGCTTCGGATGTGTATGCCGTTACGAAAGAGGGCGACGAAATTCATATCGCCGCCCTTCAGGGAACGATGGTTCCCGTGTCTTTGTAAAATTACGCGGTCAGGCCTTCGGGTTCTTCCAAGCCATTGGCGCGACAGCAAGCCGTGACTGTGTTGGCCAACAGACACGCAATGGTCATGGGACCAACACCACCCGGAACTGGCGTGATCGCCCCTGCGACGGCTGCGCAGCTTTCGAAATGCGCATCGCCAACCAGACGGGTTTTTCCCTCGCCTTTTTCCGGAGCGTCAATGCGATTGATGCCAACGTCGATTACAGTTGCCCCCGGCTTGATCCAGTCGCCCGGCACCATCTCGGGGCGGCCAACAGCGGCCACAACGATATCTGCCCGGCGCACGACATCTGGCAGATCTTTGGTGCGCGAATGGGCGATCGTCACTGTGCAGCTATCGCCCAGCAGCAATTGCGCCATCGGTTTGCCCACGATGTTAGATCGTCCAACCACAACGGCATCCAGACCAGACAAAGACCCATGATGATCCCGCAACATCATCAAACAGCCCAGCGGCGTACACGGCACCATAGACTTTTGCCCCGTCCCCAAAAGTCCCACATTCGAGATATGGAACCCATCCACATCCTTGGCAGGCGAGATGGAATTGATGATCAGATCTTCGTTCAAATGACCCGGCAGCGGTAGCTGCACAAGAATACCATGAATCGCGGGGTCATTGTTCAGCTGTTCCACAACGGCCAACAAATCGGCTTCAGACGTATCCGCGTCCAACTTGTGTTCGATCGAGTTCATACCGACCTCGACCGTCATTTTGCCCTTGGAGCGCACATAAACTTGGCTTGCAGGGTCTTCTCCAACCAATACCACTGCCAAACCCGGCGTGATGCCATGGGCATCTTTCAATCGGGTGACGTGCTCGGCCACTTGGCCGCGCACTTTGGCCGCAAAGGCCTTTCCATCAATGATCGTAGCAGTCATTCTGGTCCCTTTTCAGTTCCGTACAAATGTAACCTCATGTGACCATGTCTCTCCATCGCTGATGACCAGTGTATCGAAAGCCAAGATCTGCAAGAGATCGTAAAATGTCGCCACAAATTGCAAGTTTTGCTGGCGAAAGAAATCGTTTCTACGCATGTTTGACGTCATTTGCGCCAAGACCGCACGCGCACGGTAAATCGTTGAAAACACATCATCATCCAAGGCGATGACGGTTAGATGGGCCGCGTCATCACCTTTGGCGAAAAACACGAATCTTGGACTTTCGGGGGCTGCCAATTGCGACACCGTCAGATTGGTCACAAAATCCACCCGCACTGTTTTCCCGGCTGGCGGAGATTGTCGTATGACGCGTGTAAACTCTTCGGTCGTGGTTACTTTGGGATAGTAATACCCCTCATACCGTTCGTTCGAATAGGCAGCTGTGGCGGCAAACAGGGCTGTCAAAAGTGTAAAGATCTTTGTCATGATGGTGTCCTCCAATCATCACAGATCAGACTGAGCCTACCCCTTTGATGGGTCAATGAGGTTGCAACCAATTCCCTGAATTGTGAGCCGACTTGTGCGTCAGGGCGCGGGAAAACCACGCCCTGCAACATGAGTTTAGAACAAGCCTTCGATTTGACCGTCGTCGTTCAACATAATGCTTTCTGCCGCAGGCATGCGTGGCAGACCAGGCATTGTCATGATCTCACCACAAACAACTACAACAAATCCCGCGCCCGCACTAAGGCGCACTTCACGCACTGGCACAGAATGCCCCGTTGGCGCCCCGCGCAAATTGGGGTCCGTGCTGAACGAATACTGCGTCTTCGCCATACAGACCGGCAGATGGCCATAGCCCTGCTCTTCCCAGAGCTTGAGCTGATCGCGGATTTTCTTATCCGCAAGCACTTCGTCCGCGCGATAGATCCGTTTGGCCACGGTCTCGATCTTTTCAAACAGGCTCATGTCGTCGGGGTAAATTGGCGCAAACTGGGATTCACCGGCTTCGGCAATCTCGGCAACACGTGTTGCCAGTTCGGCGGAACCTTCGGATCCAAGTTCCCAATGACGCGACACAATCGCTTCAGAGCCTTGAGCTTCCACAAAGTCCTTCACTGCTTGCACTTCTGCATCCGTGTCCGTCACAAAGTGGTTTACCGCAACAACAACCGGCACACCAAACCCTTTCAGGTTCTCAATGTGACGTCCCAAGTTCGAACAGCCGTTTTTCACAGCTTCCACGTTTTCAGGCCCCAGATCAGCCTTGGCCACTCCACCGTTCATTTTCATCGCACGGATGGTTGCAACCAGCACCACACAATCAGGTGCAAGACCCGCTTTGCGACACTTGATGTTCATGAACTTCTCGGCCCCCAAGTCGGCACCAAAGCCCGCCTCGGTCACAACAAAATCTGCCAGTTTCAGGGCAGTTGTGGTCGCAATGACCGAGTTACAGCCATGCGCGATGTTGGCAAACGGGCCGCCGTGTACGAAGGCTGGGTTGTTTTCAAGTGTCTGCACCAGATTCGGTTGCATCGCGTCTTTCAGCAAGACGGTCATCGCACCATCTGCTTTGATATCACGGCAGAACACAGGGCTACGGTCGCGGCGATAAGCAACAATCATGTCACCTAAACGTTTTTGCAGGTCCTTTAGGTTCTTGGACAAACACAGGATGGCCATCACTTCAGACGCCACCGTGATGTCAAACCCGTCTTCGCGGGCAAAACCATTGGACACACCACCCAAAGACGAGGTGATCTGACGCAAGGACCGATCATTCATGTCCACAACGCGGCGCCATGTGACGCGGCGGGTGTCGATGTTTTCGGAATTGCCCCAATAAATGTGGTTATCGAGCATCGCGGACAGCAACGAGTGCGCTGACGTGATCGCGTGGAAATCACCAGTGAAGTGAAGGTTCATATCCTCCATTGGCACAACCTGAGCGTACCCGCCCCCGGCAGCGCCACCTTTCATCCCGAAGTTGGGACCAAGAGAGGCTTCACGAATACAGACACAGGCATTCTTGCCGATACGGTTCAAACCGTCACCCAAGCCAACTGTTGTGGTCGTTTTACCTTCGCCCGCAGGTGTTGGGTTCACAGCCGTCACAAGGATCAGCTTGCCATTTGGGCGTTCCTGAACGGAATTGATCAGCGCCTGCGAGACCTTCGCCTTGTCATGACCATAGGGCAACAAATCATCTGTGCCGATTCCAAGCTTTTCGCCAATCTCTTGGATTGGACGCTTTTTTGCTTCGCGGGCAATTTCGATATCACTTTTATAGGCCATGTCGGCACCCTCTTTGGGACTCTGTTGCTGGATGCATACAAACCAAAGACCCAGAGACCGAAGTGTTTTTCCGACGTTTCCAACCAATTCTGCGTCGTGAAAAGGGTTTAGGGTTTCGTTTTGGAAATTTCCGATCCGCAGCGTGAGCTAAAGCTCACCTTACAGGCAGAACAGATGACAGACATGTAGGGTGAGCTTTAGCTCACGCGCCGTCGGTTTTTGGGTTCCACTTTCGTTGATCCGGGATATGCAACGTCACAACCATGCCAATCGCGATGTCCCCAGGTCTTTCCACCCAAGCGGTCACACCGCGCCGTCCCTTAGCCGCAGATTTAAAAGCCTTTCCATGTCCGGCATGCGCGGCTTCGATTTCCTGTGCGGGGTATACGCATGGTCGGTTTTCCATATCAACTGTCAAGGCGGCACCGCTTTCGAACACCAGTCGAGACGACGGTGGGACATGTGTTAGATCGCTAATCCCTTGAATGACCAGCGATGCGCCCAGCAAACAGGGATCCAACCTGTCCAGACCAAGTGTACCGGCGATATGATCCAGCTCATCCGCGGACAAGACCGACACTTGCCGCGTGTTTCGGATTTCGGTCCCCTTGGGATATTGGCTGACCACGCGACTGCAGGACACACGAGTCAGGCCGCCGTGCGATTCACCTTGGATACCGCCCCACTCCAGCGTGGCCTGCTTCAGCGCTTCTGATTGCAAGCTGCCGTCGCGATCCGCAACGCGTCCCAAAAAAGTCACGACCCCAATATGGTTTGTTTTCTTTAATGCAGGCATGTGTCCTCTCCGTTTTTTTGCCACGCTTACCCTGCACGAAAGAGCAATTCCAATAATGATTGGTGATATCTGCGTCACAAAAGAAAAACCCCCGGCGCAGAATGCTGGGCCGGGGGTTTTGAATTGGTCTGTGACGTTAAGCCGGTTCAGGCTCACCAGATGGCGTATCCGGTTTTTTCTTTTTCGCCTTTGGGATCGCTGTGATCGAAGCGGCGGACCCAGAGTCGTCGGCTTCGTCATCATCAGAGGACGATGGGGGATCTCCGTTCATCACACGCTTGATCTCGTCTCCGGTCAGCGTTTCGTATTCCAGCAAACCTTGCGCCAGACGCTCCCATTCCTCTTTCTTATCTGTCAGGATCTGGAAGGCTCGGTCATACGCATCTTGGATAAAGCGTTTCACTTCATCTTCGATCATCTCTTTGGTGTTGGCCGAAACCGAGAACCCACCCGCATTGCCCGAGGAATACCCCTGCGCCGCTTCGGTATAGTCGATATTGCCGACCTTGTCGGACATGCCCCATTGCAACACCATCGCACGCGCCAATGCGGACGCCTGCTGGATATCCCCCGCAGGGCCGTTCGAGACGTTCTCGGCACCGTATTTGATGATCTCGGCCGCTTTGCCCGCCATGGTCATGGCCAGCTTTTCTTCGCACTCGGATTTATGCCAGTTCAGGCGGTCAATCTCGGGCAAGGATACAACCATACCCAACGCACCACCACGTGGAATGATCGTCGCCTTATAGACTGGATCACATTGCGGCAGGGCAAGACCGACAACAGCGTGGCCCGCTTCATGATAGGCGGTTTTTTCTTTTTGATCGTCGGTTAACACCATGGATCGACGCTCGGCACCCATCATGACTTTGTCTTTGGCACTTTCAAAGTCGATCATCGTGACAAAGCGACGTCCGACACGGGCCGCCATCAGGGCAGCTTCGTTCACAAGGTTCGCCAGATCCGCACCGGAAAAACCGGGGGTCCCACGTGCGATGATACGCAGATCCACATCGGGGCCCAGTGGCGTCTTGCGCGCATGAACGCCCAAAATCTTCTCGCGGCCTTTGATATCCGGATTGCCAACAGTCACCTGACGGTCAAAACGGCCCGGACGCAGCAAGGCAGGGTCCAGCACGTCTTTCCGGTTGGTCGCCGCAATAATGATCACACCTTCATTGGCTTCAAAACCGTCCATCTCGACCAGCAATTGGTTCAGCGTTTGCTCACGCTCGTCATTGCCGCCGCCATAGCCCGCGCCACGATGGCGACCCACAGCGTCAATTTCGTCGATAAACACAATACATGGCGCGTTCTTCTTGGCCTGCTCGAACATGTCGCGCACACGGGATGCCCCCACACCTACGAACATTTCCACAAAGTCAGATCCGGAAATGGTGAAGAACGGCACACCCGCCTCACCCGCAACGGCGCGCGCAAGCAACGTCTTACCAGTACCCGGAGGGCCCACGAGCAGCGCACCCTTGGGAATCTTACCGCCAAGGCGCGAATACTTCTGCGGGTTGCGCAAGAACTCAACGATCTCGTCCAGCTCTTCCTTGGCCTCGTCAATACCCGCCACGTCATCAAACGTTACGCGACCTTGCTTTTCCGTCAGCATCTTCGCTTTGGATTTGCCAAAACCCATGGCGCCGCCACCGCGACCGCCTTGCATCCGGTTCATGAAGTAAACCCATACACCGATCAGCAATAGGAATGGTAACAAGCTTAGCAAGAAGGATTGGAAACCCGATTGCTGTTGCTGCTCTGCACGGACTGGAATGTCGTTTTCGATCAGCAGCGTTGTGATTTCAGCATCTTCGGGCTTGATCGCCACATAATCTGCTTCCCCGCGACGGAACCGCACTTGCTCTCCATCCAAGGTGACTTGCGTAACCGCACCACTTTCGACGGAGTCTACAAAATCAGAATAGCTTACTTCGCGGCTTTGCAGGGTCGTCCCTGAACCGGAAAAAAGATTGAACAGCGCCAGGATCAGCAAAAACAGCACAACCCAAAAGGCGATATTTCGCGCATTACCCAAGGAAACTCTCCTGCAAAGGGAATAGAGTCGCCGAAACGACCCCCGTTGCATCTAAAATAGACATCCCAGCCCGTTCTTCAATGAGAAAGCAAATAAGTTATGAATGGCGTGACAATCTGCGCCTTCCAAGCCGCATTAAATCCGGCAATGGGGGCCGCAATCACCGATCCCTGTGCCCAAATAGCCGGCGAGGCCATCAAAGCCGCCCTCGGCACGCCCGAGTCGCGCCAATCGGGGCAGTCAGAAATCCCCTCCCCAAGTGCTTGGATGGTCATGTCTTTGGTAGATGGGCCCGCGATGCGCCAACGGCCATCCCAAATCCCTGTGGAAACAGTTGTCGCAACTGCAGAATATTCTCGAAAAGACCGCACAGTGTCGCCACTTAGTTCCAACTTCACACCCATCAATGTGCTGGCACCACCTGCCATGATGCGATCCAGCAAAAATTCGAGTTTTGCGGCACGAGGGCGGTAGTCAGCGTTGCCAATCCACATGATGGCTGACGCCAGAAGCCGCAATTGAATATCAAGCGGCAGTTTAGCAAACGCGTCGCGTTGCAACAGCAGCCCCCCATCCACCGTTTCGCTGACACAGTGTCGCGCAGCCTCACAAGTCTGTGAGCGCAGCGCATCCGCGGCACGGCGCATCCGGTTGGCGGTGTCTGTGATCCCGTCAAAGCGCAATCCCATGCCATCTAATTCCGACAGGATCTTGCGGGCCCGTGCCCTGTCATATTTCGGATCATCATTGCTGGGATCTTCGGCCCATGGCACCATCAAATGTTGCGCGTAGTGGCGCAATTCATCCCGACGCATCTGTAAACACGGGCGCACAACGGTAAAATCCGCGACTTCGCGCTTAGGCAACATGGCGGCAAGCCCATCAACTCCAGAACCGCGCGCCAAACGGATCAGAAACGTTTCCGCCACATCATCTGCAGTGTGGGCCATCAACACATGCTGCAAGGTCCCACGCCATTGAGAGATCAAATTCAACCGACCCCGCCGCGCCGCATCCTGAACATTGCCAGTTCCATCCCAGCGCCACGCCAATGTGTCGTGCGGCCAACCCAATGTCGCGCATTCTTGCGCCACCATGGCGGCCTCGTCTGCGCTTTCAGGTCTTAGCCCATGATCAATGGTGATTGCGCGCAGGCGCACGCCCCAGGCACGGGACCAATTGTGGGCCAAGGCCAGCATCGCCATGCTGTCCCCGCCGCCCGACACGGCCAATCCAAGTTCCGATGGAAAGTCTGGACCCAAAAGCTGGCCCATCGCTTCTGCAAAGCGTTGGTCCAGCGTCTGATCTGTCACGGGCAGCCGAGATCCCGCATGGCAGCGGCCGCTTCCAGACCGGCGTCTGCCGCATCAGGGTAGCGAATAGACACTTCTGCAAGTGTCACGCATGCCTCTGTATTTTGGCCTAAAACCCCAAGCGAGGCCCCCAAATGGAACAATGCATCCGGTGCATTTGGCCCCAGTTGATCCAATGCAAATGCGTTCAAATACGCCTTGGCGGCTTCGCGCATGTCACCCATGCCTTCCAAAGCCTCGCCGCGCATCAACTCGACATCAACAGCTATGGGCGAGCCCGGATAGGTCGCATTAAAGGCCGCAAGCTGGTCGATGGCGGCTTGAAAGTCACCGGATGCGAGCGCCTCCTGCGCCCGCTTGAAATCAGCCTGTTCACCGACCGCCAATTGGGGTCCGCTATCAGGATTCGGTTGTGCCGTCGGGGCCGTCACCGGGATATCGCCGCCACCCAATGTGGGTGTTTGTCCAAGTGCGCCAATGTCACACTCAACTTCCAATTCACACAGGCGGAATTCCAAATCACCAATCTGATTGGTGCCATCCCGCACAACACGGTCAATACGAAATTCAAGTTCTTCAGTTTTGGCCGTTAGTCGCTGCACTTCGCTTTCGATGGCATTCACACGGTTCAAAGTGGACCCGCCGCTGACACCACCGACCGTGCCCGTGGTGTTCAGCTCTTGCTTGAGCTTTTGCAACTCCACGAACAACACTGTCAGCTCTTGGCGGATATCCGCCAAGCTTTGCGCGTTATCCTGCGCCAAACCCGGCACTGCCAACATAACCGCTGCCAGCGCCCCGATATACGTGCGTCGCATCAAGACTTAGCCTGTCACGCCGGTCGCCAGCACAGTTACTGCGCGGCGATTTTTGGAATAACACGCCTCGGTCGAACAAATTTCGGCCGGACGTTCCTTGCCAAAGGTCACGATTTGCAAGCGGTTGCCTGCGATCCCTTTGGAGATCAGGTAATCACGGGCCGCATTTGCGCGCCGCTCACCCAAAGCCAGGTTATATTCCCGCGTGCCCTGTTCATCCGCGTGACCTTCGATCACAGCAGTGTAAGACGTGTTAGATAACAACCAATTAGCCTGCCCATCCAACACCACTTGGCCTTCGGGGTTCACTGTGGATTGATCCACTGTGAACAAAACCCGGTCCCCGACATTTTGCTGGAAAAACGCGATAGAGGTCGGATCATTTGCGCTGCCGGGGATTACGCCCGCCGCACCGCCTGCGGATTGATCCACGCCATTGCCGCCCAAACGGGCTGGATTGTTACAGGCTGCCAGTGCAAATGCGCTGACCACCATAACCGCCTTAAATGTGATGTTCATCATTCTTGTCCTTATCTGCTCGGATCAAGGGTATCAGACCCGGAACCGTTTGTGAATCCTTACTGCAAGGGGCCCCATGCGGGATCAGAGCCCCCATCCGGTGTGCGCACAGGGCGCAACGCCCGGCCCGTGACATCAACCGAATAAAGCGTGGAGCGCCCCGAGGCACCTTGCGTTTCGCGATGGAACATCAGCACGCGCCCATTTGGGGCCCAAGTGGGGCCTTCATCCAGGAACGACGCAGTAATCAACCGCTCGCGCGAGCCATCTGTGCGCATCACACCAATGTGGAACCGTCCTTTGTTCTGCTTGGTGAACGCCACCAGATCACCGCGTGGGCTCCATACTGGGGTACCATAGCGCCCATCACCCGAAGAAATCCGCCGTGCTTCACCGCCACTGGCATTCATGATATATAACTGCGGAGACCCGGACCGGTCGCTTTCAAACACGATCTGACTGCCATCCGGCGAATAACTTGGCGCTGTCTCGATGGACGGGGCCGATGTCAGGCGTATCGACGATCCGGTATTGATATCCATCGAATACAGGTCTGTGTTGCCTGAAGATGCCAATGAATACACCACCCGCTGTCCATCCGGGCTAAAGCGCGGCGCAAAGGACATGGTCCCGGCTTCGCTTTGCAACACCCGCTTTTGAACAGATCCCACATCCAAGACATAGATCTTGGGGAAGCCCGTTTCATAGCTGGTATACAAAACCCGATCCCCCGTTGGCGAAAAGCGCGGCGCGAGCACAAGCGCGGAACTGTCCGTCAAGAACTGCACATTGGCCCCGTCCTGATCCATGATCGCAAGACGCTTTTGTCGATCGCCTTTGCCGCCGCTTTCGCTGACAAACACCACACGCGTGTCGAAATACCCGGTTTCACCAGTAATCCGGGAATAAACCGCATCTGACACTTTATGCGCCATGCGCCGCCATCCTGCAGTCGTGCCGTTCAGGGCAAGCCCCTGCCCCAACTCGGCACCCGTGGTCACGTCATAAAGCCGGAATTTCACCGACACGCTGTCACCCGAAACCGATACAGCCCCGGCAATCAGCGCTTGTGTGTTGATCGCGCGCCAATCGGGATAGGCGACGGGCGCTGCGAAATCGGTGAGCTGACTGATATAAGATTGCTGTGGCACTTCGCGAAACAAACCGGTGCTCGCCAAATTGGTGGCCACCACCCGACTCATATTCGCGGCAAATTCCTGTGCGGCAGCATTTTCAGCCACAAAGTTGGGCACCGCAAAGGGCAACGGTTCGATCACACCTTCAGTGATTTCGATCCTCAACGGCCCTTGCTGGGCGTGAACAGTCGCAACTGTACCAAACAGCCCCGCCAGCATGATTGCAAATACGCGTGTCATCATCGCCAGAATACTCCTTCTGGTTTGAACGTTATTTCAATTTTCTGCCCTGTGTCGGTTAATCCAACAGGCAAGAGAACACTTTCGCGACCACAGCAACGCGATACGTGCCGTGCACCATCTGCCACTGTACATCGCGCGTCAGCTGTCTTGGGCTGTTGGTTTGCACGCAAAACGCCCGTGTTCCAACACAGCGCAACCGGCTGCGCGCTTGTCTGCTCAAACGCGGTTCCCGCGCGCAATTCATGTGCGACGACAGCAGTTCCGCTCACCAATGTGACTTTGATCAGTGCGTCTTTGATCCACGCCCTCATCTCCAGAAAACTCCTTCTGGTTTGAAGGTCATCTCAATATTCTGCCATTGCCCATACTTTTCGACAGGCAAAGGAAATCCGTCGGTTCCACAGCGAATGATCGCCCGGCGGGCCGTTTCAAAAACCCGGCGCGCGGCAGATTCCGATCCGCCTGAAAAAGAGGCCATCGCGATTGTGTCCCGGCGCGGTGTTCCGTCTTGGTTCATGGCCACACTGACAACCACGGACGTGTCTTGCGCTTCGGTGCTTAAGGTGCCGACATTCCAGCAATTGGCCACAGCGACCCGCAATCCCTCAACTTCACCCCCCGTTAATGGAGGGCCAGACGGCGCCGGTGTTTCACTTTGCGCATCTGCAACGGCTGCTGCAATGTCATCCGCAATCGTATCGGGTTCCGCCTTTGGTTCCGCAGATGGCGTCGGGGTAGGCTCCGGAGCCGTTTCCGGCACTGGTGCTTGCGCGGTTTCAACGGGGCGGGTTGGGCGACGCGATGGGGGGCGCACACTTTGCGCAGGGGCTCCCCCGGCATCATCCGCTTCGGTCGTCAGCACTGTTGTTGTTTCTTCAGGGGCGGTGGCGTCCTGTTCGGGTTGTTCGACCGCGCCTTCCTCGGACTGATCAACAGAGTCTTGCTCAATGTCTCCGGGGGCCGCATCCGGTTCCGGCTGCGCCACAGGCTCGGGAGCCACCCGGTCTGCTTGTTGCGGTGCTGGCGTCTCTGACGGCTCGGGTGCCAAAACGGCGACATCGTCACTCGGCGGTTCGATCACCGGTGCCGTATCTTCGACTGGGGCTGCCACAACGGGTTCGGGCGGCTCTGGCACAGGCTCAGGCTCTGCCGGTTCGGCAACCTCTGGTGTCTCGGGCGTTTGCTGGGCCGGTTCCGTTTGCGGAGTTGGCGGTGTTTCAACCTCTGTCGCACTGTCTTGCGGCAACGCCACTTCGGTTTCCACAGCAGGCGATTGTTGAGCTGCCACAAGCGCGTTAAACTGGTCTGTCGATATCACAGACACCTCTTGCACGCTGATCGGCAAGGGTTCTGACCGGAAAGGGTTTCCGATCAACATAGCGCCCAGCAACGCTGCATGGGCCGAGGCCGAGATCTTGGTCCCTGTCTCCACGACCCGTTACCCATCCTCACCCGTCAACGTTGGCCCACCAATATCCGTCACCAAACCGATATTCCCAAAACCACCTGCGTTCAGGGCACCCATGATTTCCATCACGTCGCGATAGGGAACGGCCCCATCTGCGCGCAAAAATATCTGATCCGACGCCCGTTCTTCGGAAATAGCACGCAGGCGCGTGACCAAATCCTGCCGGGGCGTTTCGGTGGTTTGAATCTGGACAGACCCCGCCGCGGTGATGGTTACTGTCAGCGGTTCTTCCTGATCGGACGCCAAAGCACCTGCCGCACTGTCCGGCAAATCCACAGGCACACCTACAACCGACAAGGGGGCTGCAACCATGAATATGATCAACAGCACCAGCATCACATCGACAAAAGGTGTCACGTTGATTTCGGACATCGGCCGCGCCCGACGTCGCCTGCGCCGGGTTCCGGTCCGTTCTTCTGCTTGAACAACTCCTGCGCCCATTGCGCTTATCCGTCCAACTGCCGTGACAGGATGGTTGCGAACTCATCCGAGAACGCCTCATACCCGCCAATGATCCGATCGCTATCGGAACTCAGCTTGTTATAGAAAATCACCGCCGGGATCGCCGCCAAAAGCCCAAGACCCGTCGCCAAAAGCGCTTCGGCAATGCCGGGAGCCACAACAGCCAGATTGGTGTTTTGCTGCTCCGCGATCTCGATAACCGCGTTCATGATCCCGATCACAGTGCCAAACAATCCAATGAAAGGGGCCGCGGACCCAACTGTCGCCAAAACGGTCAGCCCCTTTTGCAGCTCTTCACTTTCCTTCTGGATCGCCACATCCATGGATCGATCGATCCGCGACGTCGCGCCCGCAATCATCGCACCATCTTCACGATGTGATCGTCGCCATTCCATCATGCCAGCGGCAAACACACGCTCTGCCCGACCATCCGGGGCCGCGCCAATTTCGTCAAACAAACCATCCAAAGGCTCGCCTGACCAAAACCGCTCATCAAACCGCAGCGCCTCTGCGCGTGCGCTTCGGTAATTAACTAGTTTCTGAAGAATGATGCCCCATGCCCAGATCGACGATACGACCAGCATGACCATCACAAGTTTCACGGTAAATGTGGCGCGCGCGAACAGCCCCCACAACGAGAAATCAATCTCCTGCGCCAATGCCAGGGTCTCTGCTTCCATCTGCCTGCTCTTTTTTTGTGGCCGGTTATCCGGTCCTTATATTGCAACTCTTACCCTCTTTTGCAGGGGAATGCCATCACTTCCGTGTCACTGCGCCCAAGGGCCGCTTATGGCGCGTTCAGATTAGGCAACACTTTGCCGAAGTCGACGGGCCAAAGCAGCCCAATGACCACCTTAGCGCGAAGGTCCGCGCAGCGGCCAACGCAGGAACGGGACAAGGATCAAACACCATCCAAGAACGCCCTGACCATGTGCCGACAAATTCTGCCGTCCTTGGAAAAACAAGTATCCCAATCCATTGCCGGGAAAGCGCGGTGGCTTGATCACCCATTGCAGCGGCAAATCGGGAATGATCGTCCGGTAATACATGTAATAGACTTGCGGAGAGAGCCACACGAACAGCCAGAACAGCGCCAAAGCCCCCAAAATCCGCACCCAGACGGCCCGCTTGCGCAGCAAAAGGCGCGCAGCAAGCAGCATTGACAGGAACAGGAACAAACTAAGGCAGGCAAGGCCCACTTGCCCCCATCCCGACAAATCAAAAAAGGAATCCTGACGATACACGTGTGACCACCCAAACTGCTGCGCCGACATTTGAAGTCAAAACAGGCAAACTCAAAGCCTCAAAAAGCAAAAAACCGCCAAAGATGGCGGTTAGATGCAGATTTTTCAAAAGCAGCGATGCTTACTTCAAAGGGGCAACCGCAAGAATAACAGTGAACTGCTCACAATAGATGTAAAGTTCATTGTACTTGTCTGTGTCGATGCTGGCTGGAACTTCAAATTCCGCCGCGCCTTTTTTTACAGTCAGCGCATCATGGATTTTCGAACCTTTGGCGTATTTTTCGCCATTGCCGAAACCGATTTTGATGTCTGGCGGATTTTTCGCTGGATCAAAGATGTAATCGTCTTTCAAAACAACCTTCGTTGTGCCGCCGTCTTTTTTGACTTCGACCGTACCAGATACTTTGTATCCTTTGCGGCCTGAAAGACTGCCTTTGCGGCCATCAGCGCCCGCGAATGATGGTGTAACACCCAAAGTGGCGGTTGTTGCTGCAGCCAGGGTAAGACCCGCAAATTGGCGACGTGAGATCTGCATGAGATTGTCCTTCTGTTCGTTGACACCCTGTATCTATACACTTTGTCGAAAATTCCAAAACACAGCTGGTCACGCTGTGTCACGCAAGCGAGAGATAACATTACAACTGTTGGTTTGCTGCGCCTCGCTGCAAATCCACCTGTCAAATCGCGACCGATATGACGATCCAATAATAAGGTAAAATTTCATAAATTCAGACCCTTAGGAAGTCGAACAGGTTTGCCCGCAGTGCTCATGCACACAGCTGTGACGAGCGCTTTGAAGATGACTGCGTCTCCTCGCATGACCTGTTGTTCAAACATCCAGCGTACAGCGCCTTTTGCCCAATGTGTGGTGCGCACTGTCAACCGATCTCCCAGCCGGGCCGAAGAAAGATAGTCTGCTTCAACCCGCGTGATGGCAAAAACAATGCCCTCGGCCCGCATCGCGTTCTGGTCTACACCCAACTCTTCCACGATCTCAGAACGGGCGCGTTCGATATACCGCAGATAATTGGCGTAATAGACAATGCCCGCCATGTCGGTGTCTTCATAATAAACGGTAACCGGGAAGTGATGCGGTTCTGACATGGTACCCCCATTCGTGCAATATGGGGTCGACTATCCAGCGCCTAGACAAAAAGGCCAAGACCCCTTGCGCAACTATTGCGTTTGCGGGATCCGCGCCGCCAATCGCATCGCATGGCTTGGATCTTGCGCCATCACTGGCATTACCGGATCATAGGCCGCCCGTATTACCTCTGCCACGTCGGGGCGCAACACTGTGGTGCCCTTGGCCACCGCCAACGGAGACTGCGCACGAAACGCCAGATCAGACCATAGCAGCATTTGTTGCACCGCTTGACTTAACGCCAATGTATCCGCCGAAACTGCCTCAAGATGCGTGTCCATCTTCAGGAACACAAAACACGCCTTGATGCCGCCCGTCTCTTCGAAACGGAAAATCCTGTACTGGTTTGCCCCGGCCCCGTCCAATCGGGTGACCAAAGACGCCAATTCCGGGATCAGCCGATCCAAATCGGGCACGTCCAGCAATTCCTGCCAGTCGCGAAAGAAAAACCACATATTGTTACTGCCAAGCTCTGGGTCCGTTTCCGCCATCTGATGGCCAGACAGGACACACATCGCCTCAATCGCGCCTTTCACAAGCTGCAACGTGGCGTCTTCCACCCCGAACACAATGGGCGCTATCGGACGCCCCCAGCGGGCAAACATATAGTCCCCTCCGTCTCGGGTAAACAAAGCCTCAACCCCAGCCGCATCCATGCCAATCCCTCGCCGCTTGAATTACGGCCCCGTCAAAGCGCAGACACACCCAGCATTCAAGACCCAAAGTGCCCGACAACCCGTGAGCCAACATTACAGCCTGCGATAAACACAGTCGCAACGCATTTGAGCGCGTCGTTCCAGTGTCCTCAAAAATGCAATATTTAATTCAAAGATATGCCAAAATCCAACAACAAGACTGCAACCATCGCGCCTGTGCAGCTGTCAAGCAAGGCAGCGGATCAGAAAACTCCGGTAACGACAGCGGGTCCGATAACACGGGGTCGGAAAACAGAGGTTCCGATGCCCCCGGCGCAGATAGCCCCGGTGCCGATGGGTCCGGTGCCGATGGGCCTGATGGTTCCGGTGGTTTAGGTCCGGACGGTCCAGACGGCCCAGGGACTGATGGTCCAGACGGTTTTGACGGTCCAGATGGCCCAGGCGG
>CALHST010000427.1 GCA_938038825.1 uncultured Paracoccaceae bacterium
GGAGGTACATTGACCCTGATCGGAACCTCGACCAATTTGTTGGTGGATGGGGTCGCACGCGCCAACGGGCTTCAGGGATTTTCGATTTTCGAGGTCACGCCGCTGGGCCTGATCCTGGTGGCATGGGGTATGATATACCTGCGATTTATCGCGCCACGTCTGCTGCCGGATCGTCACAGCATGGCCAGTCTTTTATCTGGCCCTTCGGGCAAAAAGTTCTTTACCGAGGCGGTCATTCCCGAGGGTTCCGCGTTGATTGATCAACCCGTGCTGGACGTTGCCATGTTCAAACGCGACGGCGTGCGTCTGGTGGATGTGGTGCGGGGGGATGCATCACTGCGCCGTGACTTGCAGGCGGTCACCTTGCAACGGGGGGACCGCGTGGTGCTGCGCACCAAAATGACGGAACTGCTTGGCCTGCAACAGAACAAAGACCTGCAGCGCATTGATGAAATCGGATCGGTGGAAACCACAACAGTCGAAGTTCTGATCACACCCGGTTGCAAGATGATTAACCGCAGTTTGGGCGCGCTGCGCTTGCGTCGGCGTTATGGTGTATACACATTGGCCGTGCATCGGCGAAACCAGAATATCGGACATCAATTCGATGCGTTGCAAGTGCGCGTTGGGGACACATTGTTGCTGGAAGGCGCGCCCGAGGATATCGGGCGCTTGTCACAAGACATGGATATGGTGGATGTCAGCCAACCCTCTCAGCGTGCTTATCGCCGCGGCCATGCGCCCCTTGCATTGGCATCTTTGTTGGCCTTGGTGGGCTTGGCCGCCTTTGGGGTCGCTCCGATCTTTTTGCTGGCCATACTGGCCGTGGCGGTTGTTCTGATCACACGCTGCATCGACGCGGACGAGGCGTTTGGCTTTATTGACGGGCGTCTTTTGGCTTTGATCTTTTCAATGTTGGCCATTGGGGCCGCACTGGAAGCCACGGGTGCCGTTGTATTGATCGTAGATGCGATTGCCCCGGCTTTGATGAACTTACCACCATTCCTGATTGTCTGGGCGATCTATCTGCTGACCTCCGTGCTGACTGAACTGGTGTCCAACAACGCCGTCGCAGTGGTGGTGACACCGATTGCCATTGGTCTTGCCGATGCGATGGGCTTGGATGCGCGCCCCTTGGTGATTGCGGTCATGATTGCCGCCAGCGCGTCTTTTGCCACGCCGATCGGGTATCAGACCAACATGCTGGTTTATGGCCCCGGCGGGTACAAGTTTACCGATTTCTGTCGTGTCGGCATTCCGTTGAACCTGAGCGTTGGGTTGCTGGCCTCGGCGCTGATCCCAGTGCTTTGGCCCTTGTAAACAAGGGGCCTCGCAGCCGTGCATTGTGCTCAACAAAGCAGGTGAGCCTCTTCGCAATGGCAACCCGGTTGCCTATTGATCGTCCAGAAAAATGCGCTCGGCATTGCCTGCATTGTCGTCATATTGATCTGTTCGCACCGTCCACAGAAACGCAAACAACCCAAGCCCCCCTAAGATCAGAGAAACCGGGATAAGAACAACAAGAACATTCATCTGACAGACCTCATCCGTTGAGAGTTGAGCAACACTGTGATCGACGACAGTGACATTGCCAAAGCAGCTGCGAGTGGGGTGGCAAACCCGGCCAAGGCCACTGGTACCGCGATGCAATTATATACAGCCGCGATGGCGAAGTTTTGTTTGGACAGGTCTCGCGTTGCCTTGGCCACCCGCAAGATCATCGGCACATCTGCAAAGTCTTCGGACAAAGCCACAATGTCAGACGCGCTGCGCGACGCCTCAAGTGCTGACGCCGGCGCGATCGAAGCATGTGCCGCTGCCAAGGCTGCTGTGTCATTCAAACCATCCCCAATCATCAACACCTGCGCACCTGTTTGTTTCAATGCATCAAGGCGGGCCAGCTTGTCATCGGGTCGCGCCTCGGATGTGACAGGGACGGATACCTGTTCTGCAATCCGTTGGGCGGGCAGGGCGCTGTCGCCCGTCAGAATTTCACACGGCAAATCAATCTGGGCCAATACCTGCTGTACACCGGGGCGCAAGGTTTCCAACCCGTCAATTGCTTTGGGAGGGGCCTCCGCCAATTGCAGACCCAACCCATCAAAATCCGCGCCCAACCAAGAGCCTTGACCAAGACGAACGGAAAATTCCCCGAAGCGACCCTGCACACCGAGCCCTGAGAGTTCTTGGATATGTGTCACGTTTGCCGGGGTGACATCTGCCAAAGCGGTCACCAAAGCACGCGACTTGGGGTGAAGGGACTGTTGCGCCAAGGCTTTGATCACAGCTTTTTGCGTGTTTGAAAACGCCGCCATGTCGGGGGTCGACGGCACAGTCACAGTGCCGGTTTTGTCCAGTACCACATGCGTGACCTCTGCCAATCGCTCTAACGCCGTGGCGTGTTTGACCAAATACCCTTTGGAAAACAGCCGGCTAATGGCGGCTGTTGATACCGCGGGAACGGCAAGACCAAGCGCGCAGGGGCATGTGATAATCAATACGGCAATGGCGATATTTAATGCCAAACGCGGATCTTGCGTTGCGACCCACCAGCCGATGAAGGCAAACAATGCCAATAGGTGCACAGCAGGTGCATAGATTTGCGCCGCCCTGTCTGCCAAGGCCGTATAGCTGTTACGCCCGTTTTCCGCGACTTCAACCAATGCTGCCATCTGGCGCAAACTTGCGTCGTCGCCCACTGCAGTGGCGCGCAGTTCGATGGGCATGCCCAGATTGATTTCGCCCGCTTGAACCCTGTCTTCAGCCACAACGGACTGCGCGGCGCTTTCGCCTGTCAGGAAGGAGCGATCCGTTAACGCCTGCGGCGACATCAAAACCCCGTCGACGGGCACACGTGCGCCCGAGGGCACAAGAACCTGATCCCCAACTGCAAGCTCGGACACGGGAACCGTTTGCACATTGCCATCCGCCAACCGCTGTGCCGAATGCACTTCAAGCGCAGTCAGTTCTTTGGCGGCAGAGCGCGCTGCGCTGCGCATCTGATGATCCATGTACCGCCCAATCAACAAGAAGAACGTCAAACTCAAAGCTGCATCGAAATAGGCATGCGCGCCGCTTTGCAGCGTTTCATACAAAGACATACCCGTTGCCAATATGATCGCGAGCGAGATTGGCACATCCATGTTCAGCCGCCTCACGCGCAACGCCCCAAGCGCATTTTCAAAAAACGGCTGCCCGCAATAGGCCACAACAGGCAGGGCGATACAGGCGGAAATCAGGTGAAACAAATCCCGCGTTGCATCTGTCGCCCCGGACCAAACAGCCACCGATAACAACATCACGTTCATCATCGCAAAGCCCGCGATGGCCACACGCAACAGCAAGGCCCGCCCTTGTGTGTCCCGCCCGGTCTCAAGGGCTGTCATATCTAACGGGTAGGCTTCGAACCCAAGGTCTTGCAGGGCGGATTGAATAACAGCCCCATCCACGGGCCCATGCACCGAAAGACGTTTTAGCGACAGGTTCACCCGCACATCAACCACGCCTTTGACCCGCGCCAAGCCGCGTTCGATCTTGCCAATACACGCAGCGCAATGGATCGAGGGCAACGAAAACTGCACATTCGAGGCAGACATCGCGTCGGATCCAGCAGACGCACCCACACAGGCGGGGCAGGCGGCGGTCATTTCGCTGCCCTCACAACGATACGCTGCTGAAACAACGTGCCATCGTTGGCGCGCGCTTTCAGACGCAGGTTCCAATTGCCTGCCCCCGCTTTGACGGGCGCGCGCAGGGCCGCACCGTCAAACGTGAAAACCGGGGATTCATCCTGTGCCACATGGGTGGCACGGCCAAAGGTAACTTGCTCAATCTTCGGGGCGATGGGTGTGCCGTCTTCCAAGAAGATCAAGGACAAGACGCCGTCTTTCAGTGTGGCAGACACATCCCAGCCCAAGGCCACTTGTGCGCTGCGATCTGCATCAAACGCTTGGCTTGCGACATAGGAGTTTTTGACCTCTAATCCCGGAAAGGTACGCACTGCTTGAAATGCCAATGTCAGGTTGACTGCGATGATGATCCCAAACGCAGCGGCAAAACCGCAAAAGACATGCCATCCTTTGATTTCCTGTATCATTGGGGTCTCCCGTTAAAGGTTGTGGCGCGGCTTGCGCGATCACCGGTTGCGATATCTTCCACCCAAAGGCGTAGATCTGTGCGTTCGAGATGGGCGGCCGTATCTTGCGCACGGGCCGTGACATAGATGCGCTGCAATACCGTTGTGTCTGCGGGCACCGCCACCAGCAGATCCTGCGCATGACCTTCAAGGCTGATACGCAGGATCGCCTCGCTGGTCAGGTTCAGATGGAACTGACGATCTGTGCCTGTTTTGTTGCGCAATCGCACGTCATAGATGTTCCGGATAGCGCCATCAGACTGGACCACAAAGGTGGGATTTCGCACAGGGCTGACTGTCAATTCAATGTCAGTGCGGATGAACAAGGCATAGACCAAGCCCACGCCGATCAAAGACCACATCGCTGTATAAAGCAGCGTGCGCGGGCGCAGGATATGTTTCCAAACTGACGTCGGCGGGTTGCCCGCGCGTTCTGCTGCTTCGTCTGACAGCGCAAGGTAGTCGATCAAGCCACGAGGTTTGCCGATCTTGTCCATCACATCGTCACAGGCATCAATGCACAGCGCACAGGTGATACATTCCATCTGCTGTCCATCGCGGATGTCGATTCCCATGGGGCAGACGTTCACACAGGCCATACAGTCGATGCAGTC
>CALHST010000428.1 GCA_938038825.1 uncultured Paracoccaceae bacterium
GTCGGGTTTCATTATTATGAGACGGTGAACCAGTCTTTGCAGTTGCAATGGTTGCCCAAGGATCGCGCGCCGCAGATTTTGGGCTGGCTGATGGCGACGGCATCCGCGGCGACTTTTGTCGTCTATTTCGTCATTCTGATCCTGTGGGAGCCTTTGGGGCTGACCTACAACATGGTCTTTATGGCCGGGGGCGGTGTCACAGCGGCCATCGCGGTCTTTGCGCTGATCGCCTATCCCAAATACGAGGCCCCGCATCCCCAGAACAAGACTATGGTGCTGCGTAAACGCTATTGGCTGTACTATGCACTGCAATTCATGGCGGGTGCGCGGCGTCAGATCTTTATGGTGTTTGCCGGGTTCATGATGGTCGAAAAGTTCGGTTTTCAGGTGCATGAAGTTGCGGGACTGTATCTGATCAATCTGGTGATCAACATGCTTGTCGCGCCGTTCCTTGGAAAACTGGTTGCCCATTTTGGCGAGCGTAATGCGTTGGTGTTTGAATATACCGGGCTGGTGTGCGTGTTTCTGGCCTATGCTGGGGTCTATTTCATGGATTGGGGGTTCATGGTGGCCGCGGCTTTGTATGTCGCGGATCACGTGTTCTTTGGGTTGGCGATTGCATTGAAAACCTATTTCCAAAAGATCGGGGACCCGGCGGATATGGCGCCGACGGCGGCTGTGGCCTTTACGATCAACCACATTGCGGCAGTGTTCCTGCCGGTGCTGCTGGGGTTGTTGTGGATTGTCTCGCCAGCGGCGGTGTTCTTGCTGGCGGCCGGCATGGCGGGTGTGTCGCTGAGTTTGGCGTTGTTGATCCCGCGCCATCCGGATCAAGGGGCCGAGACAATTTTTGCCCGGCCCATCGCGGCCCCAGCGGAATGAGCGGGGCGGCGCAGGGGCGGTTTCTGACCGGCTCGACCATGGGGCATGTGGTGCGCATGACGGCCACGGGCGCGTTTGGGATTACCTTTGTCTTTCTGATGGATGCGATGAACTTGTTCTGGCTGAGCCAATTGGGTGAGCCGCAATTGGTCGCGGCCATTGGGTTTGCTTATGCGATCCAGTTCTTTTCGGTCTCATCCGGGATTGGGTTGATGATTGCGGGCACAGCGATTGTATCCAAGACGATCGGACAGGGGGACCGGGACTTTGCGCGGTCGCAAGCGGGGGGCGCGGTTCTGGTGGCCGCTGTGGTGCAACTCTGTGTGGGCGCGCTAATCTTTGTGTTTCGCCATGATCTGATTGCGATGTCTGGTGCGACGGGAGAGACTGCGCGCCTTGCGACGCGCTATTTGGGTATGACCGTGTTTTCGTTGGTGCCGATGGCGATTGCGATGACGTGCTCGGGCGTGATGCGCGCGGATGGCTATGGTGCTAAGGCGATGTATGTCACGCTGTTCTCAGGCGCGATCTTGGGCGTGTTGGATCCAATCCTGATCTTCTGGATGGAGCTTGGATTGGACGGGGCGGCCTATGGGCTGATCTTGTTCCGCATCTTTCTGATGATTTTCGGTGTGTATTTCGCTGTGATCCAGCTGAAGCTGGTGGACAAACCCAGCAAGGTGGCGCTGCGTAAGATGCTGTGGCCTTTTGCGCTGATCGCCGTGCCGACGATTGCGACGCAGATGGCGACGCCGTTTGGGAATTACTTGCTGACGATTGTGATGGCGCAGTTTGGCGATGACGCTGTGGGCGCGTGGGCCGTGGTGTCACGGCTGACGGTATTGGTGTTTGGCGGGATTTTCTCGCTGTCTGGTGCGATTGGAGGCATCTTTGGGCAGAACTTCGGGGCCGGGCAGATGGACCGGGTCAAGGCGACCTATCGCGACGCGCTGATCTTTTGCCTGATCTACACGCTTGTGGCGTGGGCCTTGCTGGCAAGCGCGGGCGACGCTGTGGCTTATGCGTTTGGGCTGACAGGGCAGGGGGCAGAGGTGTTGCGCGCCTTTACGACGCTTGGCGTTGGTGGGTTCATTTTCATCGGGGCGCTGTTTGTGTCCAACGCGGCGTTCAACAATCTGGGCGCGCCTGTGCGCTCGACCCTGATGAACTGGATCAACCACGGGATCTTAAGCTGGCCGCTGGCGATGGTGATGGCCGGGGCGCTGGGCGCACCGGGGGTGATCTATGGGCAATCGCTGGCAGGTGTGTTGGCCGGGACCTTTGCCGCCATCTGGACGTGGCGCTTTGTGCAGCGCCTTGAACCCGAGCAGGCGCTTGACCCCGAGACCGCGCGCAAGTACCCGCCCATAGGGGCCCATCCCGACCGCTATAGGACACGATAACATGCCGACATTTACCGCTTTGACCACGTTAAAAGGGCGCAGCCCGGCCGAGGCGCTAGGCACCGCACTCGAAACGCTGACACCAGAACCCACAGGAATTGGTGTGTTCGAGGTCGAAGACGACAGCGGCATCTGGGAAGTGGGGGCCTATTTCACCGAAACGCCTGACACAGTCGCGCTGGATTTGCTGGCCGCAGTACACGGGGCCAAGGCGTTCACCGTGTCCGAGCTGCCCGAAACCGATTGGGTCGCCCACGTAAAGCGCGAGCTGGCCCCGGTCGAGGCGGGTCGCTTCTATGTCTACGGCTCACATGACAAAGACACGGTGCCCGAGGGGCGCGAAGCATTGCTGATCGAAGCGGCCATGGCCTTTGGCACTGGGCACCATGGCACGACGCTGGGTTGCTTGCGCGCCTTTGACCGGCTGCTGAATGAGGGTCTGCGCTGTCACAACGTGGCGGATATTGGCTGCGGCACGGCTGTACTGGGCATGGCGGCGGCGAAAGTCTGGCCCGAAGTCGTGCTGGCGTCCGACATTGACCAAGTGGCCGTAGACGTGGCCGAGGTGAATGTGAAGGCAAATGGGCTTGAAGGCCGCGTGCGCTGTGTTGAGGCCGCAGGCTTTGATCACCCTAAGCTTGAAGCCGCCGCGCCGTTTGATTTGGTCTTCGCCAATATCCTCAAGGGGCCGCTTTTGGCACTGGCCCCAGATATGCAAACCCATGTCGCACCGGGGGGGCACATCATCCTATCCGGTATTCTCAACCCACAGGCGAACGAGGTTATTGCGCATTATGAAGCGCATGGATTTAATCTGCGCCATAGAGACGAAATTGTTGATTGGACGACGTTAAACCTGCAAAAAACTTCGTGATTGAGATACAATTTCAACACATTTTAGATTTTCGCCCTGATTTCGCCACATTTGAAAATTACACATGATTCATTCGGTGGGGGCCGGACGAGGACAGAGGCTTATTATGTCTTATGATCGTTTGGCTTTTGCCAATCGCGTGAACGCAGTGTCACGCAAACACCGGGCCATGGCCCACGGATATACTGCCAAGCTGCGCGGCGACGGTTTGATCGTGGTGCAACCCCGCAAAGTCCAATTCAAATTCCCCGTTCGCGGCTTCATGTTGCTTATGCTGATCTTCATGCTTTTCAAAGGCTTTATGATCGCGTCGCTTGGAACCCAAGAATACACCGCGCGTTTGAACGTTCTCAACAACGGAACGCTGTACGAACAAGCAGGTGGCTTTGTGATGGGTGTTGATCCTGTCTCAAAAGGAATTGCACAGCTATTTAGTCTTTAGGTCATTTTCTCAAGAAATACACGACCCTCCAAGTTGAAAAAGGCCGCGTCTGCATATTTCGCAGAGCGGCCTTTTTTCCGTTTGGGGAGGGGGCAGTCGCCGGTTTAGCGACGGCTACCAGCGACAGAGTCGATATCACCACGGCTCAGGCCGATGTCTTCCAGTTCACGGTCTGTCAAGCTTGTCAGTGCGTTACGTGTCACACGAGCGTCATTCCAGGCGACAGCAGCGCCGATAACAGAAGAAACAGAGCCGAGAACACGGTTCGCAACAGATGCAGAACCGAAAGCGGTGCGGGAGGTATCAATTGCAGCCATTGCAGCATTCCTTTTAGGGTTTAGATCGAACGCTCAATTGCGTCTGATGAAGGGCATTTATGGTGTGCTTATATTTTCAGCAAGGTGTGAAACTGCAAACCCGACTTGCACGTACTGCATAGGTCAAAATCGACGTTAACGCTTTGTAAAAAAGTCGTTTTTTGAACATGAATTGAGTCAAAATACGACGCGAAACAGGTCGCATTTGTGCCATCTGTGCAGCGATGGCGACAATGCTGCATCATCCAAGTGTTTTTCATCCATTTTGGCATCACTCTTGGCGTTTGTTCTGGTTTTGTGCTAGGTTCGGGAAAACACGAGCAAATACAAAGAATTTTACTAAAAACAGGGCCAACATGCGTGTGATTGGAATCGATCCGGGGCTTCGCAACCTCGGTTGGGGTGTCATAGATGCCCAGGCGGGGCGTTTAAGTCATGTGGCCAATGGGATTTGTCATTCCGATGGGGATGATCTGGGAGAGCGCTTGTTGTCCCTGTATAACCAACTGACCGAGATTATTGACGCGTTCCAGCCGCAGACTGCGGCGGTGGAGCAGACCTTTGTGAACAAAGACGGTGCAGGCACTTTGAAACTGGGCCAAGCGCGGGGCATCGCGATGTTGGTTCCCGCTAAGGCGGGGCTTCCGATTGGGGAATACGCCCCCAACAAGGTTAAGAAAACCGTTGTGGGTGTGGGCCATGCTGACAAGAAACAAGTGGCCCACATGGTCAAGGTGCAACTGCCCGGTGTTGAGATCAAAGGTGCGGATGCGGCGGATGCGCTCGCCATCGCGATCTGTCATGCGCATCATGGGGGCGGCGCAAGTGGGTTGGCCGCAGCTTTGGCGAGGGCAGTTGTATGATCGGAAAGATTACTGGACGGCTTGAATATCGTACGCTGGATCACGTGCTGATTGATGTACGGGGCGTGGGGTATCTTGTGTATTGCTCGGATCGCACCCTTGCTGGCTTGCCGGGGCCGGGGCAGGTTGTAGCGATTTACACGGATCTGCTGGTGCGCGAAGACAATTTGCAACTGTTTGGCTTTCTGACCTTGGCGGAAAAGGAATGGCATCGGCTGTTGACGTCTGTTCAGGGGATTGGGGCCAAGGCCTCGCTTGCAATCCTGTCGGCTTTGGGCCCGGATGGGGTCAGCCGCGCGATTGCGCTGGGCGACTGGAACGCAGTGAAAGCGGCCAAGGGCGTAGGCCCCAAGATAGCGCAGCGCGTGGTGTTGGACCTGAAAGACAAAGCCCCGCAAGTCATGGCGATGGGCCAGGGTGTGGCCGAAGCCTTGGGTGAGGTGCCTGCCGAGGTCATCGACGCAGGCGATTTTGTGGCCCCTGCGCCCGCACCCGTGGCCCCTGCATCCAATGCGCAAGCTGATGCGCTGTCTGCGCTGGGGAATTTGGGTTACAGCCCGTCTGATGCGGCGGGTGCCGTGGCACGTGCCGCTGGTGAGGACCAAGGCGCAGATGCCCCGACATTGATCCGCGCCGCGCTAAAGCTGCTGGCGCCAAAGGATTGATGACAGATGACCGACAGCTCTGACCCGACTTTGCGCCCAGAACCGCTGCCCGAAGACAATGACCGTGCCTTACGCCCACAGGCGTTGGATGAGTTCATCGGACAGGCCGAAGCCCGCGCCAATCTGAAAGTGTTCATTCAATCCGCCAAACACCGTGGCGAGGCGATGGACCACACCTTGTTCTATGGCCCGCCGGGCTTGGGTAAAACCACGCTGGCGCAAATCATGGCCCGCGAATTGGGGGTCAGCTTTCGCATGACCTCGGGGCCGGTTTTGGCCAAGGCAGGGGATTTGGCCGCGATCCTGACGAACCTAGAGGCGCGGGATGTTTTGTTTATTGACGAAATTCACCGTCTGAACCCGGTTGTCGAAGAAATCCTCTATCCCGCGATGGAGGATTTTGAACTGGATCTGGTGATCGGTGAGGGCCCTGCGGCGCGCACAGTGCGGATCGAATTGCAGCCCTTTACGCTTGTCGGGGCCACAACCCGGATGGGGCTGTTGACCACGCCTTTGCGGGATCGCTTTGGAATTCCCACGCGGTTGCAGTTTTACACAGAAGATGAGCTGTTTCAGATCGTCAGCCGCAATGCCCGCAAATTGGGAGCACCGGCAGACGAAGGGGGCGCGCGCGAGATTGCCCGCCGTGCGCGGGGCACACCGCGTATCGCCGGGCGCTTGCTGCGGCGTGTCGTGGACTTTGCCATCGTCGAAGGTGACGGCACTGTGACGCGGGCGTTGGCCGACAATGCGCTGACTCGCCTTGGTGTGGATGAGATTGGTCTTGATGGGGCGGACAGGCGCTATTTGAACTTGATCGCAGAGCATTACGCAGGCGGTCCTGTAGGCATCGAAACCTTGTCAGCAGCCCTGTCGGAAAGCCGGGACGCGCTGGAAGAAGTGATCGAACCGTTTCTGCTGCAACAAGGATTGGTCCAACGCACACCGCGCGGGCGGATGCTGGCGCAACGCGCGTGGCGGCATTTGGG
>CALHST010000429.1 GCA_938038825.1 uncultured Paracoccaceae bacterium
TGCCGGGATTTATTCTTGGTTGCCGCTGGGTTTTAAAGTGCTGCGCAAGATCGAAAATATCGTGCATGATGAGCAAATGCGTGCAGGCCACGTGCCGATGCTGATGCCCACGTTGCAATCGGCAGATCTGTGGAAGCAGTCCGGGCGCTATGACGCCTATGGCCCCGAGATGCTGCGCTTTACCGATCGTCATGATCGCGAGATGTTGTTTGGGCCCACGAACGAAGAAATGATCAGCGATATCGTGGCCAATTATGTGACATCCTACAAAACGTTGCCTTTGACGCTGTATCATATCCAGTGGAAATTCCGGGATGAACGGCGGCCTCGGTTCGGTGTGATGCGGGGACGCGAGTTCTTTATGAAGGACGGGTATAATTTTGACCTGACCAAAGAGGATGCGCTGCATGCCTATAACCGCCATTTGGTAAGCTATCTGCGTACGTATGAGCGGATGGGGTTGCAGGCGATCCCGATGCGCGCGGATTCCGGCCCGATTGGGGGTGACTTCACGCACGAGTTCTTGGTGCTGGCTGATACAGGTGAATCCGAGGTGTTCTATGATGCGGCGATCACGGACCTGAAGTTCGGCGACCGGCACATTGACTATAGCGACAAGGCGGCGTGTCAGGGGGTGCTCGAAGAGTTCACGTCGCGGTATGCGCGCACCGATGAAACCCATGATGAGGCGGAGTTCAACAAGCTGCCTGAAGATCAGCGCAAGACGGCGCGTGGGATCGAAGTGGGACAGATCTTCTATTTCGGCACTGAATATTCCGAAAAGATGGGTGCCTATGTTCAAAATGAAACAGGCGAGCGTGTTGCGCTGCATATGGGCTCACACGGCATCGGCGTGTCACGTTTGTTGGGCGCGATTATTGAGGCGTCGCATGACGACAAGGGTATCATCTGGCCGGAAGGAGTAACGCCATTCCATTGTGGGATCGTGAACCTGAAGCAGGGCGACGCAGATGCCGATGCGGCGTGTGAAGGGCTGGAAACAGCATTGGAAAACGCCGGGCTTGAGCCATTGTACGATGATCGAAACGAACGGGCAGGCGGCAAGTTCGCGACGATGGATTTGATTGGTTTGCCGTGGCGGATTACAGTCGGGCCGCGTGGATTGAAAAACGGAGTTGTTGAGCTGACCTCGCGCCGCACTGGCGAGAGCGAAGAGATGACGCCAGAGGCGGCCGTGGCGAAGATCGTCGAGATCTATTCTGCGCATCCCGACCCGAAGGGCGTCTGACACAGGGTATCTTATGAGCTTATTGCGTTTCATTCTGCTGTTCGTGTGCTCGGCACCTGCAGTTGTGGCGCAAAGTGAACAACCAGCACGTCTGGCGCGGATCGAGGCTGCCTTTGATCGGTGGTTGGCGATCCATCAACTAAACGGTGTGTTGGCTGTGCGGCGTGCGCATCGTGATTTGACGGTGGTAGAGCGGGGCAAGGCGGGCGACACACCTGTTGAGCTTGCGTCATTGTCCAAAGCGATTTCGGCTGTTTGTGCGTCGGAATTGGTGCGCGCAGGGCGCTTGTCTTGGGGTGATACGTGGACCGTTGGAGACGATGTGTTCCGACTTGGGGATCTGATCACGCATTCGGCAGGATTAGGGCCGGACGGCACTCAGATTGCAATGGGGTCGTGGCTGGATCAGCCTGACGCGCATCGCAGTGCAGATGTGGCGGGGCTCATCACTCAGCGCGGCGGCAATGCGGCGACGTCGGGCACGTTTTCTTACAACAATGAAAACTATGCTTTGATCGCGTTGCTGATCGAAGACGCCACTGGCCGGGATTATGAATCCGTGTGTCGCGAGGCGGCTTTGGAGCCTGCTGGCGTTTCAGGCGCGCCATCGCAGCGTTCAGGCGCGTTTTTGCCTTGGGGTGGCTGGGCCATGACCGTGGCGGATTACACCCGTTTTCACGGCCATTGGTTTGGGGGCGAAGACCCCACAGGACGCTCACCTTTGGACGGGCCACATGTCGCGGTGCAGGAAGGCATCTATTATGGACTTGGCTCCTTTTTTCGCGTTGGCAATGACGCAAATAATTTTTGGCACTTCGGTGCGTTGTGTTTTCCGGGGCGCTTGGAGGTGGGCAGTTTCGCTGTCACATGGCGCGGCGATTGGAGCGTGACAGCGGCCTATGATGGCTGTGTCGATTGGGATGCGATGTTTGCGCTGGATCAGGCTTTGGCTGTGGCTGTATTCGGTGTTTTAGAATGATCGTTCGAACATTAACACTCGCGGCAGGTCTGACAGGTGCCGCCACATCTTCCCAATTCCCGGAGTTTTCGCAGCAATATGTCCAACGTCTTGGTGGGGCAGTCGATGCATTGGCTGAAGTGGTTACCAATTTCGACAGTTCGGCTGCGGCAGAAGGGTTAACGCGCCAAGAGGCGTTAGAACAAATGATGGGGTCCGAGTTTGTTGCGCGACGTCGATCCGACATGGAAACAACTTTTGCGCGTTACGACACATTGCGCACAACGCTGACGAAGATCGAAACAGCAGGGCCATTTACGCGGGCGTATCGCGCGTCGGGTTCCGGTGTGGATACTGAGGTGGCCAAGGCCACATGGCGCGCTTTCGAACCGGCCGTTCCCTTGAATTTCGCAGGTCTGATGTTTGCCGGCTTTGGTTTTTTTGCAAGCGCACTTAGTTTTGGGGCAATAATTTTCCTTTTTCGGGGCTGCTTGCGCATGATCTTTCGTTCTTCAAAACAGGTGTCATAGCGCGGGATCCCTTGACCTTCGCGCCCAAGGCTGCGCAGATCTGGCCCAAGAAAAACAGGAGCGCCACAGAGAATGGCCACATCCACAGGCACAGCACCGTTTTCACGTTTTGAATTCATGATCGCATGGCGATATTTGCGGGCCAAACGGGCCGAAGGTGGTGTTAGTACGATGACCTGGATCAGCTTGATCGGGATCACGTTGGCGGTTTTTGCGCTGATTGCCACTTTGTCCGTGCGCTCGGGCTTTCGCGGCGAGCTTGTTGATACGATCCTGGGCTCGAATGCGCATGTGACGGTCTATGGTTTGGGCGATGTGAACGCGAATGGTCAGATGGACCGCGCGATAGCAGATTACGAGGCCATGTCAGAGCGCCTTGCGGCCGTTCCCGGCGTGACACGAGCGGCGCCCTTGGTCAAAGGCCAAGTGTTGGCGAGCATGGGTCAGGCCAATGCGGGGGTGCAGGTGTATGGGATCGCGCCTGCGGATCTGCTGACTATCCCGCGCATTTCCGAACCCGAGGATAGTTTGGGTGATATCACAAATTTTGCTGATGGTGTTGCGATAGGCTCCGGAGTGGCGCGTGAATTGGGGGTGACAGTTGGGGACAAGATCAAGTTGATCAATCCCAATGGATCCGTGAACCCACTCACAGGGCGCAGCCCTCGGGTGAACGCTTATGTGGTGACATATATTTTTACGGCCGGACGCTATGACATTGATCGTACACGAGTTTATTTGCCGTTGAGCGAAGCGCAGCCGTTTTTTAACAAGGAGGGTCGCGCGACCGAAATCGAAGTGATGGGATCGGACCCGGAAAACGTGGGCGGGCTGCAAGAGGCCCTGTTTGAGGCGGCGGGCGAGCCTGTGCAACTATGGACATGGCTGGATGCGTCCGGCGGGTATTTGCGCGCATTAGAGGTCGAGGACAACGTGATGTTTGTGATCCTGTCAATCCTCGTTTTGATCGCGACAATGAACATT